>NZ_KE992768.1:0-28605 GCF_000466465.2 Clostridium sp. KLE 1755 | reverse complement strand
GCCGCGCGGCCCGCAACAACCCATCCAAAACGGCAGCCTCAGAACCTCCTTCCCCTGGCAGATGGATAAGAAGCAACTGGGCCTGCCTGCTTTCCTTTGCAATTCCCTTTCTGATCATGCTGGCGATTTTCATTATCAACGGCATTTTCCCGTTTGGCGATGAAAGCTTCATGCACTCGGACATGTACCACCAGTACGTCCCCTTTCTTTCTGAAATGCTCAGTAAAATCCGAAGCGGGGACAGCCTTTCCTATTCCTGGAATGTGGGCGTGGGCTCAAATTTTCTTGCGCTTTACGCCTATTATATGGCAAGTCCCTTCAACTGGCTTGTGGCCCTTTTCCCGGATAAATACCTGATCGAGTTCATGTCCTATCTGGTCATCCTGAAAATCGGCTTCAGCGGTTTTACCTTTTCCTGGTATCTTACCCGGCATTTTAAAACCAGAAGCGCGGCCGTGGTTCCCTTTGCCGTTTTTTATGCCATGTCCGGCTATCTGGCGGCCTATAACTGGAACGTGATGTGGCTGGATTGTATTTTCCTGTTCCCCCTGATAGCCCTGGGGCTTGAAAAGCTGGTGACTGAAGGGAAATACAGGCTGTACTGCATCAGCCTTGCGCTGTGCATCCTGTCCAATTACTATATTTCCATCATGGTATGTATTTTCCTGGTGCTGTATTTCCTGGTGCTGCTGGTGTCCCACTGCAGCTCCCTTCGCCGGATGGGCGGCGCTGTACTTCGTTTTGCGCTTTTTTCCGTATTGGCGGGAGGCATGGCGGCCATACTGTTAATACCGGAATATTCAGCGCTGCATCTGACGAAATTCAGCGACTTCAACTTTCCCTCCAAGCTGACCTTCTATTTCTCCACCATCGACATGCTGGCGAGGCACTGCATGGATGTGGCGGTGGAAACAGGGCTGGATCACTGGCCGAACATTTACTGCGGCGTTGCGGTTTTCCTGCTGGTTCCGCTGTATGTTTCCAATGCAAAAATTTCCCTCCGGGAAAAGGCTGCAAGACTGGGCCTCCTGGCGTTTCTGTTGGTAAGCTTTTCCACCAATGTGCTGAATTTCATGTGGCATGGCATGAACTACCCGGATTCCCTTCCCTGCCGCCAGTCCTTTATGTATATATTCCTGCTGCTTACCCTGTGCTGCGAGGCGGTGCTGCGCATCCGGGAGTGTTCCTTCAAGTCCCTGGGCGTCAGCTTCTGCCTGTCCCTGGGCTTTGTGCTGCTGTGTGAAAAGCTGCTGAAGGACGATGAAGCATTTGCCGTGGAAACCTTCCTGCTGACTGCCGTATTTTTATGTCTGTATGGAATTTTTGCTTATTATTATAAAAAGAAGAACTTCAACCTGAAGCTGCTGGCCGTCCTCACCCTGGTTGTGGTGACCGCGGAAGCCTCCATCAATATGTATCAGACAAGCGTTTCCGTGACCAGCAGGAGCAAATATCTGGAAAACCATGATAATTACCAGCTTCTGGTGGATCGCATCAGGGAACAGGACCCGGATTTCTACCGGTTTGAAAAGTTCAGCCGGGTGACGAAAAACGACGGCACCATGATAGGCTATCCCACCGCTTCCCTGTTTTCTTCCACGGCCAACGGGCAGGTGGAGGAGTTCTACGAAAAGCTGGGGATGAGCCACAGCAAGGTATTTTACTGCTTTGACGGCGCAACGCCGTTAACCTCCTCGCTGCTCTCCGTCCGTTACATGTTCTCCAAATCCTCCAAGGAGGATCCGAACCTGTATACGCTCATTGACAGCGAAGGGGATATTTATCTGTATGAATGTAAATATACGCTTCCTCTGGGCTTTATGGTGAGTGAGCATCCGGGCTTTGATATCACCGATCCGCCGGACGCGCCTGCTGACGGAGCTTCCTCCTCCGGAGCGGCCGGGACGGAGGAAGGGACAGAAAATCCGGACGCCCTGGATGAATTTCTCGGCAATGTGGAGGATACACAGACGGATGTGCTGGAAGCCGTCCTTGACAGAGAAGGCTCCAATCCGTTGGAAACACAGAACCTGATGGTACGCGCCCTCGGTCTGCAAAGCTCCCTGTTTGAAAGCGTGCCCTCCCAGGAGGAAGGAAACGGAACCATCGTCACGGCACAGCAGAGCGGCCATTATTACGCTTATGTGGGAAATTCCAAGGTGGATACCCTGAAAATGGAATCTGAATCGCTGTCCAAGTCCTTTACCAAGCTGAAATACCATTACATCTGCGACCTGGGCTGGCATGATGAAGGGGACGTAATCTCCCTGCATTCCGAAGACAGCAGCTCCCTCAGCCTTTCTGCGTACCGGCTGGATGAAGATATCCTGGCGCAGGCTATTGATATCCTGGGCAGTGAAACCATGACAGTGGATTCCTTTGATTCCACCCATATCCGGGGACATATCCAGGTTTCCAAAGCCGGTGAACTGGTGCTGAGCGTGCCTTATGAACCGGGCTGGAAGGTGCTTGTGGACGGTGAAGAGGTGCAGCCGGGACTGTTTGACGATACCTTCATCAGCCTTTCCCTGGAGGCCGGTGAGCATACGGTTGAAATGCATTATTATCCTGCAGGGCTGACGCTGGGCATCGTGATAACCCTGATCTGCATGGCCGCTTTTGTTTTGATTCTAATCCTGGAAAAACGAATTTCCCGCAATGGATACGGAAATAGTAAGAAGCTGACAACAGCAGAAGGGAGCAATGACTGATTCATGGAAAATACCCGTCCCCGTTATTCTTTACTGGATATGACAAGAGGGATTACTCTGCTCAGCATGATTGCCTATCATGCGGCCTATGACCTGACATATCTTTACCATGTCAGAATGCCCTGGTTCCGGGACGACCCGGGCCAGATATGGCAGCAGAGCATCTGCTGGACTTTCATTTTTCTCTCCGGCATGTGTTTCTGTCTGGGACGGCGCCCGGTAAAGAGGGGACTGCTTCTGACCGGCTGCGGGATCATTATCACGCTGGCTACGGCTTTTGTGATGCCTGACGCCATTGTAATTATGGGAATCCTCAGCTTTTTCGGCCTGGCCACGCTGATTACGGCCCTGCTGAATCCGCTGCTTTCACGGATTCCGGCTTTTGCCGGGCTTCCCGTAAGCTTCCTGCTGTTTCTGCTTACAAAGGAAGCCCCCTACGGCTATCTGGGGTTTGAAAGCTTCCGCCTTCTGGAGCTTCCCCGTTTTCTATATCAGGGAAAAATCATGATGGTGCTGGGCTTCCCTTACGATGGTTTTTATTCTACCGATTATTTTCCGCTGATACCCTGGATTTTCCTGTTTTTCAGCGGCTATTTTACCTGGCAGCTGATTCTGTGGGCGGCGCTTCTGCGTCAAAAGGCCGCTGAGCGGTATGCTTTTTTGCGGAACGCCTCCGCGGGCCGCGGCATTCCCGCCTCTTCTGTACGCCTGCCGCTTCTGGAGAAGCCGAAATGCCAGCCGCTGGAGTTCCTGGGGAAAAATACGCTTCCGGTTTATATGCTGCATCAGCCGGTGCTTATGGCAATATTTACGCTGATTGATCTGATTGGCGTCCTGTAGGCGGCCGGAATTTTACTTTGTCCGGAACAGGGAGGGCTGTTTCAGTTTTCCATCAGATATTGCAGCAGCGGCTTCAGGTACTCCTTTGAAGATATATCATAGGAGGCGCTGACGGCGCGGTATGCTTCGCTGTCCTCCCCTTCTTTTTTCTTCATAAGACTGCGGAACATGGCCATCATGGCCCGATCAACGGCTCCCATTTTTTCATAATTCAGGCCGGAAGGAAGATAAAACACTTTCAGCTTCTGCCATTCTTCCTCTGAAAAATTCTGTTTCAGTGCCTTTTCCGGCTCCGGCGATTCCGGCGGCATAGCCCCTGTGGCAAATACCGCAAGCCTTTTTCCTGACAGCTCCGTCATTTTTTTCCTGAACCATTTGATTCCATTGATGGCGCCCGCATGGACGCCGCCGCCATATACTATGGTATCATATGCCGTAAAATCTGCCGTATCTCTGCGGCTGTAGGGCAGAAGCTCACAGTTTGTCTCTTCCCTGACCCACTGAGCGTATCTTTCCGTAAAACCCGTTTTCGTGTAATAGATGATCAGAATTTTATTCATTGTTTTTTCTCCTCATTTCTGCCAGAAAGGCATCGCAGGCTGTTTCCAGCTGCGTCATAAGCTCTTCCTCCGGAATGTGGGAGCAAGAGGTCGCCAGAATTGACGCGATTCCCATTGTGTAGATTATCATATGCAGATGCAGCTGTTCCGCCTGCGCCATGGTAAGCTGCAGCGTATCGGATATAAATTTTGCAACCTCGCGGCTGCTTTCTTTGGAATACAGATCCTGCAGGGAATGGATGTCACTGCGGCGTCTGAGAAAATACAGCTGAAACAGCTGAGGCTCCTCTCTGGCAAAACGCAGCTGCGCCCGGCCCATGCTCCTGAAATAATCTTTTTTTTCGATATGAGCCGCCAGATATTCCTTCATAAATGTGCCCGTGCGTTCTGTCAGGGCCGCCTTCAGCCCTTCCATATTGGAACAATAGCTGTAAATCGGCTGTACGGAACAGCCCAGCTTATCCGCAATATTCTTAACGATTACCTTTTCCATCCCCTCCCGGCGCGCGATATCGAAAGCGGCTTCTATTACCATTTCCCGGGTGATTTTCTGTTTTGGCATTTTCCCTCCTGTACATATTCATGCAAAATAATACAAATACGATGTTTTATGCAGATATGGTTTACAATATATAACTATTTTATATAAATAGTTTATATAACTAATTTATATTCTTTGCCCGGTTCTGTCAACTGCTAATTTATTACAGTTTCTGCGGGAGTTAATGTGGGAAGTTGAAAAACGCCTTTTTTGTACCGCAACTGGGGAATATATGCGGGAAGCTACAATCACAATATTTATTCTTCTTTTCCATCTTATTCTTCCGGGAGCCTCGGACGGCGGGAAGGACGTCGCCTACGCTGATGCGTTTATCCTGCCCTTTTACCCTTCTTTTACATTTGAAAATGTCACTGCGCAATGCTATAATAAATCTCAGGACAGACACCAGAAAGCTTGCTTTTTTCTCCTTCTTTTCCCATATTTGTCCATGGCCTCTGTCTTTTTTTGTCCGGTTGAACAAATGGCGCGTTTTTCCGGATCTGTTACTCTATTTTTGCGTGCTGCGCAGCGCGCGGATTGGTTATAACACAGCATGAAAAAAGCGACACTTCAGGAAATCGCCTCTTCTCTGGGCGTTTCACGTACTACAGTCTGGAAGGTATTCAGCGGCCAGGAGGGTGTATCCGGCAATCTCAGAGAAAAAATACTCGCCAAAGCCAGAGAACTCGATTATAAATTTCCGGAAGAGCTTGACCGGAACGCAGTCCCCGAAAAAAAGGACGTCAACATTGCGGTAGCGGTCTGCCGTCCGGAGACTTCCATTTTCTGGATGAACATTATCCACCAGATCGCAAAGGAATTCTCCTTTCACGATGTCAATCTGGTTTATACCTATCTTCCTTCGGTTATCGAGGAGGATTATACGCTTCCGTCCCAGCTGCTTGGAGGAAGCATACACGGTATCATTGTCATGAATGTTTACAATGAGCGGCTGATACGTCTGCTGTCCCGGGCTGATACGCCCAAGGTTTTTCTGGATACGGCCACAGCCATTGACCCATCCTCCTTAAACGGGGATCTCCTGCTGATGGAAAGCGGCGTCAGCACCGCCCGGATAACGGAGCACCTGATAAAGCAGGGCCGGAAAACCTTCGGTTTTATCGGGGACATCAACTATGCCAAATCCAACTATGAACGGTATGAAGGCTTTACCAAAACACTGGAACGTTTTGGTCTGGCTTTGTCAAAGGAATGTATGCTCACCGGATCCATCGGCGCTTTTACCTATAAAGAGGAAATTGATGCCTTCCTTGATACGCTTCCTGCAATGCCTGAGGCTTTTGTGTGCGTCAGCGACTATGTGGCCTGCATCCTGATGCAGCTGCTTTTAAAACGGGGCTTCAGGATTCCTGAGGACGTGGCTGTTTCCGGTTTTGACGGGAATATGGAAAGCCCGCTGGCGGAGGAGCTGACCACGGTCCAGGTCTTCAATAAGGATATCGGCAACCGGCTTGCCTCTCAGATTCTGTACCGGATACAGCATCCCGACAGCCAGTTTGAGACCACCTATATCTCTTCCCAGGTGATTTTCCGCGCTTCCACCGGAGACTGACGGATAAGGCCTGAAAAAAAGAAATACTGTCAGGCAAAAAGGCGTCGCCGCCGCACTGAATGCTCAGTGCGGCAGCGACGCTTCTTTCAACAGATAATATAAGGTTGTCACCCCGGCTCCGGTGGCTCCTTTGCTCTCATAAGCATAGGTGGGAGAACCGCACCAGGCCGTACCGGCGATGTCCAGGTGAAGCCAGGGCCTTCCTTCACAGAAGCTGCGGATAAACAGCCCTGCCGTGATGGTGCCGCAGCAGCCTCCCCCCACATTTTTCACATCCGCCACATCGCTTTTTATCATCTTCTCATGCTCCCGGCCGAAGGGCAGGCGCAGGTAGCGTTCTCCCGAATGCTCCAGCGCCCGTCCAAAGAGGGCATAAAACCCATCGTCATCCGACATGGCTCCCGCTATGGTATTGCCCAGCATATTCGCCACCGCGCCTGTGAGCGTGGCAATATCCAGAACTTTTGTGATTCCTTCCCTGCGGACTGCGTAGCTCACGGCATCAGACAGCACAAGACGTCCCTCCGCGTCCGTATTGAGCACCTCTATTGTCCTGCCGCCAAAGCCTGTGATCACGTCTCCCGGAAGCAGCGCTGACTGGGATATCCTGTTTTCACTCAAAGGCAGGCAGGCCGTCACGTTCACCTTAAGCCGCTGTGCGGCTGACGCGTGCATCGCAGCCGCCACTGCCGCCGCGCCCGCCATATCGGATTTGATGCCTCCCATGGAATCACTGCTTTTCAGACAGTAGCCGCCGGTGTCACAGGTGATTCCCTTTCCGATCAGTCCGTAGATTTCATCGCTGTCCGGGTTTCCCCGATACCGCAGAATCAGCAGGCAGGGAGGATATTCACTGCTCTGCCCCACACTGTAAAGCGCTTCCATTTTCAGCGCCCGCAGCTGGCCGTAGACCAGGGTTTCCGCCTCGATCTCCACATCCTTTTCATAAGCGGTGATAATCCTGTCAAAATCCATGGGCCGCAGGTGGTTTCCCGGCGTATTCACCATATTTCTGGCAAAGCAAATCCCCGCCAGAAGCTCCTGCGCTTCCTTCAGCCTGTCCGCATACGCTTCCCCGTTTTCCAGCTGGAAATCGCAGTCCCATGCCTCCTCATTTTCCAAAGGCTGATAACGGTAGCGGTAGCAGCCAAGCCCCAGCCCCAGAACGGCCGCGGTAAATGCCTCCGGCCCGAGGAGCTGCGTAAAGCAACTCACATCCATGGAGCAGGCCCGGATATTGAAATCCCTGCATTTTGCCGCCGTTGCCGCCAGCACCTCCTTTACGGCGGTAAGCCCCGGAGCGAAGTCCTCCTTTTTCCCGCAGCCGATGAGCAGGACGGCCTGACCCGTAAAAGGCACAAGCATCGTTTCCAGGTACCTGCCGTGAAAAAGCTGCTCAAGACCCAGCCGGTAGCTTCTGATACGGGCGTCCCCTTCCCAGACAAACTCGGCAAAACAGGCGTCATTCCGCTTTCCGGTTAATGTTATCATCATTTTCCTCTTTTCTGCCCTTTTTTCTCAAAAGCAAAATCTGTAAAATCAAATCCACACTGCCCACGTGATAGCCCGCACAGGAATAAATCCCGCGGCGCCCCTCTTCCGTGAGCACAAGCAGAGGGAGTTTCTCCGGATCAGCGCCCATCACGGCCGCAGTCTTTTCCGACGCTTCCTCTCTATCAAAATAAATACGCACTGAAGACAGACGTGCCAGCGCCCTTTGCAGCGTGGCATTCTTTAGTTCCTCCGGCCTTCGAAGCACCGCGATTATTTCAGCGCCGCTGCCATTCCACTGCTCCGCGTAGTCATTCAGCTCATTTAACACATGCTCGGTCGGTTCCTCTCCCGCGCCCAGGAAAGCCACCAGCGCCGTCCCGCGTCCGGTGATATGGGCAAGGGACTGTCTTTCCCCTGATGCATCCCAGAGAAAAAGCTCTGGCAGCTCCCTGGCCGGGTAATCGGAAAGCATGGTTTTTTCATCGTTTTCCCCGGACAAAAGCTCCACTGCCCTGTGTTCTCCCGACTTTAATCCAAATACGCTGAAGGCCGCCAGCTGATTGCCTCCCGGCAGACGCCGTGAGGTAACAAGCCGGTACACTCCGGCTTCCAGCTCCAGGGTGAGCGAATCCCCTGAAAAGCAAATCCCCTCATAACCAAGTGTGCAGAAGCCCGTCCCTTCCAGCTTCCCGATAGTCCAGTTCTGTCCATAATTCCATTTCTCCCCGCTTTGTGCTTCGGGCGCTTCAAGGGTAAGCAATGCCGGCGCCGGCAGACAGCCCGGGCTGTCTTTTCCGCGCAGCCCGGCGGGCGCCCGGAATTCTCCGTTTTCCAGATATTCCGGCTGCATGGTGCTGCGCCGGAGCCGGGCGGGGATGCCCAGGCTGCGGCAGATTGCCACAAACAGTATTTTCCGGGTCAGCAGACTGCCCCACTTTAACTTCAGGCAGCCAATGGGCGTCCCGCAGACGGCGCTGTAATCCAGCCGGGCATCATACCGGATGTTTTTCTCTATATAATCCCATACCAGTTCCGGCCGCCGGGTAAAAGCGGACTTTTCCTCCTCCGAAAAACAGCTGCGGATGAAGCTGCGCCAGGGCGTCAGCTCCTCCAGGTAAATCCTGGGGCAAAGCAGATACGGGACATAGATATCCTCCGGCAGTTCTCCCTGCATACAGTTGAGATGATCCTCCAGCACACCTGCAGGCGCATCCTTGTAATCCTTCCGGGCCAGGCTGTGCAGCAGGCGCTTTCTGTCAGGGTTTCCGTCCTTTTTCAGGAAGGCGTACAGCTGCGCCGCATTTTCCCCGGCGATTTGCAGCATTTCCTTCTCTTCAGGGAATTCCCCTGCGGGCAGCTGCCCCAGGAGGGCGCGGAAACGTTCCTCCCGCAGGCGGACAGCTTCTTCCAGCCGCCGCTGCCTGCGTCCTTTCTGTTCCTCCGACTGACAGGCGCAGGAGACAGGAGCTTGCGCAGGCGCCGTCAGCAATATCTGTTCCCAGGTATTGCTTCCTCCGGCCAGCCGTCCCTTCGCGTCCTCCTCCTGAATAAAAGGATATCCGCTTTTCAGCACCAGCTCCGTCCTGATTTCCCCCGTCCGGTTTTCCTTAAGCCCGCTGTCCCGGGCTCCGGCTTCCTGCGCCGGAAATACCATTTTTTCACATACACAGCCGCCGCTCCAGGCTCTCAGCCTGACATCGCCGATTCCCATGGTGATGCCTGCCTCGCCGTTTTCATCCGTAACCAGGGCTGCCGCCGGGAAAAATTCCGCCATATTCAGTATCTCCACAGCGACCCGCGCCCCCCTCGCCGGCCTTCCCGACGCGTCCTTTACCGTAACTGTAAGCCGGCAGGTCTTCGCATAGGAGGCGGTTTCATTCAAATAGTACACCCCGTCTTCCCTGCCGATCCATTCCTCCTGCATGCCGCCGCAGTCATAATCGCAGAAGCATCGGCTATGTATCAGGATTGCCCGTCCCGCCGGGCCGGAAAACCATCCCCGGTCCAGCTCCTCCTCCGGCTCACAGGCACCAAGGAAATGCCACCTGCCGTGAATATAAACCTCCACCCAGGCATGATTATCATCGCAGTGCGCCCACCTGGGCGCATAGACCTGCCTGGCGGCAATTCCCACGCTGCGGCAGACAGCTGCCGCAAAGGCGGATTCCTCGCCGCACCTTCCTTTTCCGCAGCGGTACATGGTCATGGGGGAAGCGGTTCTGCCATCCGTAGACTCATAAGCTGCATGCTCCGCGCACCAGTAATTGATTTCCCTGACCGCTTCCTCCAGGGAAAGCCCGGCAATCCTGTCCTTCAGCCGCTCATAAAAAAACGGTCTGCAGTCGCTGATATCCTCGGTATTAATGCGGTAATAAAGCACGTAATGGACGAAAATATCCTCGGGCAGCCGTCTGCACCACTCCACATTGTCACGCAGCCACAGCGCATGCCGTACATAGGATAAAAATACCTCAAACCCGTATTCCCCCGCATCCCGCACCGGCATCGTTCCGTAAAGGAAACGCATCAGCACCGCTTCCTCTTGCGTACAGCAGGAAAGCCCGCTTTCGATTTCAGAAAGTATAGGGGCATAGATTTCCGCCCGTTCCCGGAACTTCCGTTCTGCATAGTCCTGCAGGGCAGGGGACAGCACAGCTGCCGTTTCAGTCGCTTTCATGCGCCGCCTCCCCGCCCCGGTTTACCTCCGGTTCCTGAACTGCTCCAGGGCACAGTCCCCCGCCTGGTTCCTGTTCCACCCCAGGGCATGGCCCCCTGCCCGGTTCCTGTTTTCCCCCAGGGCACAGCCCCCTGTCCAGTTCCCGCCGCAGAAAGCTGGTCAGCGTCCCGGTCCCGTCACAGCGGTATTCCCAGTACATGATGCCGCCCAGGCCATTTTCTTCCGCGTAGCTCACCTTAAGCGCCATGGACTCTTCGTCCTCATAGCTGATAAAGGTGCTTCCATCAAACAGATAGGGCGATGACGCTTCCTCGTCCCAGTAACGGATAAATCCGTTTTTGTTGATATAATCCGCTGTCAGGCTGCCGTAATCCGGCCCGTAGCCGCCCACGGTCTCTGCCTCCTGGCCCAGTCCCGTATCGCCTCCCTTCACGC
Organism: Clostridium sp. KLE 1755; assembly: GCF_000466465.2. Taxonomy (NCBI): domain Bacteria; kingdom Bacillati; phylum Bacillota; class Clostridia; order Eubacteriales; family Clostridiaceae; genus Clostridium; species Clostridium sp. KLE 1755. Next base: position 17,774 of record NZ_KE992768.1, on the reverse strand, counting down.
CTTCCCATTTCCGGGAATAAAAGGGAACGCCAACCACCAGCTTTTCCGCCGGGACCCCCGCCTCCAGAAAGGCGTTTACCGCCTTGTCAACACAGGCGTCAAACAGGCTGCAGTTTCCGGGACGCAGCGCCGCATGGTGCCCGGTCACTTTCTGGAAGCCGCCCTGCAGATCATAGGTCATCAGCTGGACATAGTCCAGAAAAACAGCCGCTTCTTTCATGTTGGTCTGCCTGGTAAAATAGGAATCCCCGCCAGCCGCAATGGTCAGCATATATCCGCCGCCGACAGCGTCCAGCCCTTCTCTCACCGCCTGCAAAAGCAGCGTAAAATTTTCCTTATCCTTCACATGGGAGCCGATTCCCGCCAGGGCCATTCCCGGATACTCCCAGTCAATATCTATACCGTCCAGCCCGTATTCCGTCACCAGCGCAGCAGCGCTCGCCGCCATGCTTTCCCTGCCCTGTGCCGTCAGCGCCGCCTGGGAAAAACCATCCGCGCCCCAGCCGCCTGCGGAAAGCAGGATTTTAATACCGGGTTTTATCTTCCGGATACGCTCCAGCGCAGGCCTGCAGGCCTGCCCGTCCCAAACCATGCAAGCGTCCCGTACCTGCCCAAAGGCAATATTGATTACATCCAGGCACCGGATATCTTCCTCCGTTATGACGGAAAGATCCCTTGCGCCCACATAGCCGATTAACCTCATCATCTTCTTTCTTCTCCTGTCCGCGCGCTCCCGCGCTTTCTTTCTATCCTGTATACTCTGGCGATCGGCGCCGTATCCAAAGGCCTGCGGGGCGGTTTTACCAGAATCCCGCTTTTCTGCCGGGTAAAGGGAATGCCCTCACCGCTGTCAGGCATCGTCACCTTTACGATACTTTCGATCACATCCTCCGTAAAAGGCAGCAGCACCACCTCCGGAACCACCGTTTTTTCATCGGGGAACAGCTCCAGCGCATAAAGAATATCCTCATCCTTTTTCCGGGTAAAGGCGATATTCCCCTTTTTATAAGGCTCGCAGACACGAGTTCCGTATATGGCCTCGCCGTATACCTTCAGCCATTCGCCCATTCCCTTCAGGGATGCAACCGCACCTTTGGGGAGCCTGCCGTCCGGCTGAGGCCCCACATTAATTGCCAGATTACCGCCCTTGGCCACGATGTCAACAAGCAGGCAGATTACCTCCCGCGGCGTTTTATAGGTATCCTCATAGGCAAAGGAGAAGGAGGTTCCCAGTGTAATGCAGCTCTCCCATGGCACTCCCAGCGGTTCCTCCGGCACGCACTGCTCCGGCGTAATATAATTTTCATAAGGGCCGCCCACCGTGCGGTCCGCGCACAGCATGCCCGGCTGCCACCTTCTGATTTCCTCGATCACCTCGCCCAGACGGATATCCTGGCCTGCCTGGGGGCAGACCCACCCGGCGTCAAACCACATGATATCCAGCTTTCCATAATTTGCCGCCAGCTCCCGGATCTGGTTCTGGGTAAAGGCCACAAAACGTTCCCATTCCTCCGGATGCTCCGCCGGAACATAGGAAGGGCCTCTCCACATATATTCCCCTCTGGGAAACCCCTTCGCCCAATAGCTGTCCGTATGCCAGTCCGCCTTGGAAAAATAGGCGGCAATCCCCATCCCCTTTTTCCGGAAGGCTTCGAACAGATGCCCGCAGATATCCGCATATCTGTGGGTATGGAAAGGGCAGTCCTCTCCGGTGATTTTGTAATCGGAATACTTGCTGTCCCACATGCAGAAGCCATCGTGATGCTTCGTTGTAAATACCAGATAGCGGATTCCTGCTTCAGCAGCGGTTTCCGCCCACTTTTCCGGATCGAAGCGGATGGGATTAAAGGTTTTGTTCAGCCCGAAATACTGTTCTTTAAAGCTTCTGCCGTCAGCCTCCCAGTCGATACCGGTTCTTGACCACCCGGCATCCGCGTCGGAAAGCGCCCAGGACTCCACCACTCCCAGCTGGGAATATGGTCCCCAGTGCATCATCAGCGCAAGCTTCTGATCCTGGAACCATTCCAGCTTCTCCAGCACCTTGGGATCCGTGGGCCGGACATAGCCCTCCGCGGCGCTGTAATTATGTACTCCCTGTACAATTTTCTCCTCCGGCGCTTCTTCATTTCCCCCTGCCGCGCTGTCAGGGATTTCCTCTGTCATTTCATCTGCTGTCTGCAATTTTTCCATCATATCCTCAGTCATTATTCGTCACCACTTCTCCATGTCCCAGATTATAAGTAATTTTTCCTTCCAGCTCCACCTTCAGCACCGTGGCAAAGGGATGGGTCTGCAAATCCTGCGCCCAGATCCACAGTGTCCCCGGGATACCGCTCCACGGCAGCGAGCCGGTATAGGAAAAATGAAGCTCCTGGCCGCTGTGCAGCGCCGTCACTCTTTTTACAGGTGTCTTCACCCCTTTGACGCATACGCTTTCCAGCGGTTTGTCATACAGGAAAAGGTAAAGGACCTGCTGATCCGCGGACAGCGTGCTGCCTCCCAGAAACTGATGGTAGCTTAGGCCCTTTCCCGTAGGATACACTGCTTCCTCATGATCATGGATCCAGCTTCCCAGATCCAGCAGCACCTTTTCCTGCCGCTCATCCAGCGTGCCGTCCTCCTTTGGCCCCACATCCAAAAGAAGCCTTCCGCCCAGCGTGATGCAGTCGCAGAACATGCGGATAATCTGCCCGCTGGTCTTATAATCGTTATCGCTGGGCCGATAGCCCCAGGAATCGTTGATGGTGGTACAGAACTCCCATTCCCCTTCCGGCCCGTAAAGAGGGATGCCCTGCTCCGGCGTCCCATAGTCGCCATAGCCCTGCATCCGGGAATTCAGCACCACATTGGGATTCAGGCTGTGAAGATATTCCCGGAACTGAGGCATTTTCCACTGTGCCGCACTCCGTTCCCAGTCCCCGTCAAACCAGAGCAAATCCACGGTTCCGTAATTTGTCATTAATTCCCTGAGCTGATTATTGTTGAATTCCAGGAACTCCTCCCATTTTCCATAGTCCTCCTCCCCGCCGGCCGGGGAACCATAAATATCCTTCAGGCAGTCCTCCCGCTTTGCCCCTTCCGGATAAATGCTGCGGTAGCGGGGATCCGACCAGTCAATCAGCGAAAAATAAATCCCGGTCTTCAGCCCCGCGGCATTCATCGCCTCCACATATTCCTTTACCAGATCCCTGCCTGCCGGCGTTTTCTTCACCACGTTCAAATCACTGTATTTCGTATCAAAAAGAGCCACGCCGTCGTGATGCTTGGACGTCATGACCACATACTGCGCGCCTGCTTTTTTAAAAAGCTCCGCCCAGGCCGCCGGATCATACCGGGAGGCGGTAAAGCCCCCGCACTGCTTCATATAATTTTCATAAGAAATATTCCCATTATGAAAGGACCAGGATTCCGATACATCCCCCACCGCATAAATGCCATAGTGTATAAAAATCCCAAGCCTGGCCTTTCTGAACCATTCCTGCATCATAAAATTCCCCTCCGCTTCCAAACTCCAAAAATCCCCTGCCGCCAAATGGCAAGGCGGCAGGGATTTGTCTGTTCAACTGTTTATAAAGCTTCTTTCCAGCTTACCGCCATCCTGGCGGTTTTACGCTGGCGTGCATATGCTGCCTGCCCGCGAAGGCGCAGCTTTTATTCCACTACTTTTTCAATACCGCGGACATCCATCCAGTCTTCCAGTCCCAGCGCATACAGGCCGTCAACATAGCTCTGCCACTGTGCGTCATCGTCAATATCCATTTCGCCGGAAATGAACATTGCCTGTCTTTGGTTGAAGTAATCGGTGAGCGCGCTTGCGATGTCAGAATATCTGTCGATTTTGTCAAGCGGGATCCAGAAAGAAGGAATGGTAGTCTTGGTCAGATAAGGCTCATAGGTGTCTTCCATAACCTTCTTTTCATTATAGGTGGGATGATCCTCGATGTATTTAAAGCCGGAAGGCATATATTTGGGCAGAGACTGCGGCCACAGGTTTCCCCAGCTGAATTTTTCCTGATCCTCCTCTGAAAGAGTCTTTACATCAATGGCACGGTAGCCGTCGTCTTCCTTGAATACAACGGTTCCTACAGGGCCTCTGTTACATCCGATACCGTTTTCCAGCTGGAATGCATTGTCAAACCAGCGGCAGATCACTTCGGGATGCTCTGCGTTATCGGTAATAACCGCCTGTGTCCTGTACACACTGAAGCCGTTGGTATCTCTCATCCACATGCCGCCTTTATCCGTATTCAGTACGGGGAGTACATCGAACTCACTCTTTTCTCCGCCCTCCAGAACAATACCGGAGAACTCACCGCTGCCGTATGCGATGGAAACCCCGTAAAGATCACGGTTTCCTTTGCCTTCCCAGGTGGAGCTGTCCTGTGTGAAAATCTCCAGGTCAATCAATCCCTGCTCATACAGGCTGTTGAACCAGCTTAAAAATTCCCGGTAAGTGCTGCTTGCGCCTGCAAATACCACCTCGTCATCCAGGATTCCTATGCCTGATTTTCCCATGGGCAGTCCGAACCAGCCTGTCATCGATTCAATATGCTTATTGTTGGGGTCTGCGGAAAACGGGATTTCATCGTTAGGATCTCCGTTCCCGTTCGCGTCCTGTTCCTTGAACGCCTTTAACACGGCTTCGAACTCTTCCGTTGTTGTGGGCATGTCCATCCCCACATTTTTCAGCCATCTGCCGTTGATATAAGGAGAATAGCCTACCTTGGTATCGTCACAGACATATGGAATGGCATAGATATGTCCGTCCGGAGCCGTCATTTCCTCCCTTACGCCGGGCAGATCCAGGATCTCCGTAATTCTGGGGCAGTACTCGGCAAAATAATCCTCCAGGGGAATAAATACCCCCTGATTCACGCCATAGGTCAGGATCATACTGTCGCTTAATGTCCATCCGCCGACAACATCCGCGTAATCTCCCGAGTTCAAATCCAGATTCAGTCTCTCGGTAGCCGTTTCATAAGGGAAGATACGCATTTCAACATCCACGTTGGTCTGCTTCTTGAACTCATCAAGCATATAGTACTCAGGTTTTTCCTTGGAATCGTCGCAGAAAATGGAAAAGCCGTAGGTTCCCTCGTCCACCAGCGGCAGCCCCACCTTATACATGACTCCGTCCACCTTGCCGCTTTCATCCACGACAGCCTCCGATACCTCCCCCGATGCATTTTCCGTTGTACTTGCAGTGCTGCTGCCGCAGCCTGCCAGGGACGTCACACACATTGCCGCCGCCAGCACTAACGCAACCGCTTTCTTTTTCATTCTTTTTCCTCCTGTTTTATATATTGGCAGCCGCCCTTTGGCTGCAGCTGCCTGTATTCATCCGGCCCTCTGCCGGTAAACACCGCAATGCGTCAGCCCTTCAGGGAACCAATCATTACTCCCTTGACAAAATACTTCTGGATAAAAGGGTATAAAAGCAGAACCGGGATACTGCTGATAATAATCAGGGAATATTTCATAACATCAATCAGCTGCTGTTTTTCCCGGAGCGCAGCCCTGGCCGCTTCTGTCGTGGCGGTCTGCGCCAGCGCCGTTTCATTGGTAATCAGGATATTACGCAGCACCAGCTGCAGTGGATATTTTTCGGAATCGGAAATATAAACCAACGCGGAAAAATAGGAATTCCAATGCCCTACGCCGTAATAAAGAACCAAAATCGCCGTAATGGCTGCAGAAAGCGGAAGGGCAATCCTGAAGAAAAACTGTCCCTGGGTACAGCCATCGATTTCCGCCGCCTCATACAGCTCTTCAGAAATATTGGATTTGAAAAAGGTTCTTGCCACAATCATGTTGTATACGCTCAGGCAGCCGGGCAGGACCAGCGCCCACATGGTATTGAGCATGTGCAGGTTGCGGATAACCAGGTAGGTGGGGATCAGGCCGCCGCCGAAAAACATGGTGACCATATAAAAAAGCGTTACAATTTTCTTTCCCCCGAACCTGTCCCTTGAAAGCGCATAAGCGGTGGGCAGGGTTACCACCAGATTGATGCACACGCCGCAGACCGTATAAATAATGGAGTTTAAAAAGCCTTTCATAACGGCACTGTTTTTAAACACCTCCGCATAGCCGTTCAATGTGAATCCAATCGGCCTTAAGATTACCTTGCCGCCGGACACCGCGCTGGGATCGCTGATGGAAGAAATCACCACCCAGTAAAGCGGATATGCCACAATCAGCAGAATCAGAGTCAGTACAATAAAAACAACCGTATCGAAGATCACGTCCTCTTTGCAGCGTTTCATCTTCTTTTTCCTGGGAGCTATTTTAGGTTCTGTCATCTCGTTGTTCCTCCTACCAAAGGCTGTTGCCTGAAAGTTTATCCGCGGCTTTGTTAACAATCAGCAGCATTACCAGATTGACCAGTGTATTAAAAAGCCCGATTGCCGTGGAATAGGACATGTCGTTATTAATAAGGCCGACCTTGTATACATATGTGGAAATGATTTCCGATACGTTCAGGTTCAGGTCGTTCTGCAGCAGATACGCCTTCTCGAAGCCTATGGAAAGGATACTGCCGCAGTTCATAATCAGTAGGACCGTTGCCGTAGGCATAATGGAGGGCAGGTCAATATGCCTGATAAGCTGCAGCTTTGTGGCGCCGTCACATTTGGCCGCCTCATGCAGCTCGGGGCTGATTCCGGAAAGAGCCGCAAAATAAATGACCGAACTCCAGCCCATTCCCTGCCAGATACCAGTCCATACGTAAATGTGTCTCCAATATTCTTTTTTCGCCATAAAGTTGACAGGATCTCCCCCGAAAAACTGTACAATATTATTGATAACACCAACCGAAGGGGATAAAAACAGGATGATCATACCGCACATGACCACCGTGGAAATAAAGTTCGGTGCATAGGTAACCGTCTGAATCAGCTTCCTGTATTTTTTGTGCCGGAATGAATTCAGCAGCAACGCCAGGATAATGGGGATCGGAAAGGACACGATCAGGCCGTACAGGCTCAGAACAAGCGTATTCTTAATTGTTGATGAAAAATAGGGGGATTCAAAAAACCTTTTGAAATAATACAGTCCCACCCACGGGCTTCCCCAAATCCCCGCTTTCGCATTGTACCTGCGGAACGCCAGCTGTACGCCGTACATCGGAATATAGCTGAAAATGAAAGTCAGCACGACGCCCGGTATGCAGAAAAGCCAGAGCGATATATCACGCCGCAATGCCCTCATTGTTGATCCTTTCTTTCTCTTTTTTTTCGTTTTCATGCACTTCTCCCTTCTTGAGCTGTTATTTTAGATGTTTCTGCGGTACGTTTTTCCCTCGTCACGCTTAACATTTTTAACATATGTTCATTATGTTTACAAAAAAACTGTAAGCACGCTTTTTATCGTAATTTTCCATTAAATTCTTTTCGTTTATATGTCGTTTTTGTTAGGTAAATAATAACTTTGCACATGCACTTTGTCAATCTGTTTCATACATATTTGTTCATTTTTTACCATTTTTACAAAACATATAAAATTATTAGTGTTAAATTTTGTTCATTATGTATCTTTTGCATTTTTCTAAAATAACCTTTTTATGAGTGTTGGTTTTGGTCATATTTTCGCTTATTTCGTATATTATTGTTTTCCTCTCAGTGACAATCGACCGTATTTTTTGTTCTTTCTTTACTATAGTGTTCATTTTTGTTGAATATTTATGAACATAGTGATACAATATCAAAAAAAGCGGGAGAAAGGATGTCCGGATAAACCGGTATCCGTTTCTTCCCGCGGAAAAGAGGTTCTTATGGACAATATCCGCATTCCTGTTCCGGCCGTTGATTTTCACCCGCCTGTGTATTACTGCCGCAGGGCAGGGACGGCTCTGCAGCCGGACGGAAATCTGGACAAGGATTTCTGGGCTGACGCTCCTTTTACGGATGAATTCATCGACATCCAGGGACCGCATATGCCCGCTCCGCGTTTCGGGACACGGGTTAAGATGCTCTGGGATGATGAAAACCTATATATCGGGGCGCAGCTTTACGGAGATGAGATCTGGGGAAATGTAACAGGACGTGATGAGGTCATTTTCCAGGATAACGATTTTGAAATCTTCATTGACCCTGACTCCGACACCCAGCAGTATTATGAATTTGAAATGAATGTGTTGAATACGGTATGGGATTTGTTCCTTCCGGCCGCCTACCGTGACGGGGGAAATGCGGTTAACGGCTATGACATCCACGGCCTGCGCACCGCTGTTGCAGTTAAAGGGAGCATCAACCGGCCGGATGGGGAAAATACAGGCTGGTCCGCGGAGGTGGTGATTCCCTTTCGGGCGATCACCGAATGCCTGCCGGGGAAAAGGGCGCCGAAGGCCGGGGAGTATTACCGCATGAATTTTTCCAGGGTGCAGTGGACTGTGGACAAGGAAGACGGATGTTACAGAAAACGCACCGACCCTGTAACCGGCAATCCCCTGCCTGAGGACAACTGGGTATGGGCGCCAACCGGCGTCATCAATATTCATTATCCTGAGCTGTGGGGATTTGTCTTTTTCACGGATGGGCAGGAAGAAGTGGGCCGCGCAGGCTCCATTCCGGAGGATGAACGGCGCAAATGGGAGCTGAGAAAGCTTTATTATGCCCAGCAGCTTTACCGGGATGAGAATGGTCATTATACGAACGATTTTACGGCGCTGACGGAGATCCTGCACAGATATGCGGCTCTTCCGGAAAATGGAAGGGTTCTGCCGCTTGCTTACAAAATCTCCGTGACGCCGCATACGTTTGAGCTTTCCTGTCCTTCCGCCGACGGAAAACATATAGTTGTGCTTTATTCTTCCGGGAAGGCGGAGGTAATTACGGCCTGAGGGTACGGCTGACAGCAATGGTTCGTTTTACAATCTCCTCCACAGGGATCCTTGTATAGCTGTTTACGCTGGAGCAGATGATCTGCTGCACAGGCGTTTTCCATTTGTCCGGAATTTTGTCAGCGCCGCAGGCGATCCCTGCGATGGAACCGACCGTAGCCCCATTGCAGTCCGTATCAAAGCCGGTAAGCACCGCATGAATTACCGCTTCGCTGTAATCCTGGCCGAAGCACAGCACGCAGGCCGTCACTATCAGCGCATTAGGAATGGCCAGGCACCAGTCAAAGTGATCCTCTTCCTTGTATTTTCCGTGGATCGCCTCCTCCAGTGCTTTCCAGGACGCGCCGTCCCTCCACTGGCTTAATAGCAGGGAAAGCTCATGGTAAAGCCGGGATTTTAACGGAATCTGCTTCATGGCTTCCTCCACCCACTCACAGGGCCGGGGGAAAACCGCGGCGGAGGCAATGAGTGCGGCCGTATACATGGCGGCGTAAACGCCGTTTTTTGACTGGGCCACCACTGCGTCGCGGCAGGCCATATCCGCAGCAAGCGCAGGATTGCCTGCCGCGATATATCCATAGAAATCCACCCGGATCTGCGCGCCGATCCACTCACGGAAGGGATTGGCAAGACGCCCGGATTCCGGCGGCAGCACGCCATGCATCAGATTCCTGTAGGCAACGCGTTCCGCCGTGCAGGTATGAAAGGCAGGCAGTCCGAACAGCCAGGATTCCGCCACATCCTCCGAGGTAAAGCCGCTGCCCGCCCGCTCAAGGACGCGCAGGGAGAGCACGGTATAATTCATATCATCATCCACCGGATAGGTATCCATGTTATTGATCCAACAGATTTTCTGGCGGTCATAGGCGGTGCCTGGATCCCTGTCCGTCACCCCGTATTTTTCCCGGATTTCTGCATCAGTTTCGGAATGCATATAGCTTCGCAGGGGATACTGTCCGCTTTCCTTGAGAAAGCCGCGGATTTTGCTCCGGCTCCAGCCCTCTACCGGAATTCCCAGCAGGCAGCCAGATGCCCTGCCTATCCAGGCGCCCTTCAGGCGATTCTCCAGTTCCTCTTCCGGCACCGGACGGCACAGGCTGCTGCCCTGCGCGGCCTTTCGGATATCCTCACAGGCCTCAGGTTCTTCATATGGAAACATGGCTTCAACAGGGCAATTCTCCATTTCCAACAGAAGCTCCCTGGCCTGTTTTTCCTTTTCCTCCCCGTCTTCCATGGCGGCAATTTTCTCCGCCCGGGGAAGAAGCGCCTCAATCTGCCGGCCTTCGTCCCTGCACTGTCTGATTTCATCCCCAATGTTGCCGCTATCCTTCATCCACAGCATTTTTTCCTTTAACATGGCGTCCCCTCCTGAATGTGTTTATGCATGTATTTCGGCATGCATTTATGCATGTGTTTCTGAAAATGTTTCTGAATTTGCCCCTGAATATATCTTCTAATATGTCTTTGAGCAGAATTTTACTGCTGCTATTCTTTCACTATAGTTGAACTCAGGAAAGGACGCAATATAAAATACATGCTTTCCATGTAAAACATTCTACTTTATATAAAAGTCCCGATAACCAATCCGTTACCCTGCTTTCCCAAAAAGGGAGCAGGTAAATACATTTGCCTGAGACAGAGCTGAATACGGCTAGTGTCAATGTGACAAGACACCAGGCACTCCGGCCGAGGCCAAATCAGTTTTCTCCGCCAGATGGCAAAGACTGCATGAGGGCAAAGAAATATTCAGGTCTGCCGGTGCTGAAATATCCATACCACGCTTCCAATGTATCCGCCTGAAAAACGCCCAAATACTCAATAATTTGTTTCGTCCACAGCAAAGCGCCTGCGCTGTCCGCCGTAATCAGGTTGTTATCCGCCGCTGAAGGCATATCCACATAAAAGCCCTGCCCCTTATATTCAGGAACAAACATTTCAAGAAATCCCGGTCCATTACTGGTGTGAAGGCGATTATCCAGCAGCCCGTATCCGGCAAGCGCAGCGGTGGCTCCGCAGATCGCACAGACCGCAGCTCCAACGGAAAGAAGCCTGTCCGCCTTTTCGAGAACCGCTCTGTGCCTTGGATCATTCCAGGTATCTGCGCCCGGCAACAGTAGCACGCTTGCTTCACTCACTTCAATATCATCGGTGATACAATCAGGCACAATTTTCATCCCTCCCATGGTAATGACCGGCTCCCTGGAACAGCTCACCGTTTTGAGGGTCACGCGCGGCGCATCCTTTTTGAAAAAGCGGCCTGAGTTCAGCTCTGAGGCAACATGGCCCAGTTCCCAGTCGGCTAAAGTATCAAGAACATAAACATAGATTGTATACATAATTCTCCTCCATTTGTGACAGTTCAGACGGAACGCAACCGCTATCTCCATTTTCATTGCAGCTTCGCCCAAAAGGCAGATTGATTTGTAAGCTTTTTTATTGTACCATGTGATTACTGCCAGCATTATGGCAGCAATTAAAATAAAATCCGGAAAGGCGGCTGCAAATGAAAATAGACAGGCTTGTGAGTATTATAATGGTACTTCTTGACAAAAATCGTATCGGCGCGCAGGAGCTGGCAGATATGTTCGAAGTTTCACTGCGCACAATATACCGGGACATAGACGCGATCAACATGGCGGGGATTCCTGTCCGCGGGACCTCGGGAGTGAACGGCGGCTTTGAAATCATGCCGGAATACAAGCTTGATAAAAAGGTTTTCTCAGCTGCGGATCTCTCCGCTATCCTGATGGGGCTTTCCAGTCTTTCCAACATGATTCACGGTGATGAGCTGATAAACGCCCTGGCGAAGGTCAAAAGCTTTATCCCTGCCGACAGAGCCAAAGACATTGCGTTGAAAGCAAATCAGATATTTATAGATTTAAGCCCATGGATGGGCAACAGGAACATGCAGCCGTATCTGGAGAAAATCAAAGCTGCCCTGCAGGAAAGCCGGCTGCTTTCTTTTGAATATGCAGACCGTTACGGCAATAAAACAACCCGCACAGCCGAACCGTATCAGCTTGTATTGAAAAGCAATCACTGGTATCTGCAGGGCTTTTGCCGCAAAAGAAATGACTTTCGTTTATTCAGGCTTTCCCGCATGTCAAAGCTGCAGTTACAGGAGGAAGCTTTTACACCCCGGGATTTTCAAAAGCCCCAGCTGGAATTTGCGGATTTCCCGGCCTCCATGCAGTCGGAAATTAAAATCCGCATCCATGAAGCCATCCGGGAAAAGGTCCTTGATTACTGCACTGAGGATAACTTTTCTCCGGACGGTGACGGATATTACCTTGTCAGCTTCCCTTTCATAGAAAACGATTACCACTACAATATTCTTTTCAGCTTCGGAAATCAATGCGAATGCCTGGAGCCGCCGCATGTACGTGCGGAAATGAAGCGCAGAATCCATGAAATAGCTGCTTTGTATGAAAACCAGGCATAAGCTCTATTCCGCTCCCACGTTACAGCGCATGGATAGTTTCCACGATATCCATGTCCCTGATTTTCCTGGCAGGCCCTCTTACCGCCAACAGGGTGGCGGCGACGGTCACTCCCACTACAACTGCCAATTGCAGGAATGGCACCTGCCAGGCCGTTCCCCAATGGCTCGTGACCATCATTTTAAATACGAAATGGTGTGCCGGAATACCCATGGCAATCCCCAGTATGGAACCTAACGCCGCGTATACAACAGCCTCCGCCCTTACCATGTGAAGCAGCTGGCCGCCCTCCATGCCGATGGCCCTCATCACGCCGCACTGATTCATACGGCTTGTAACACTCATGTTAATGCTGTTAATAATATGCAGTACGGCTATCATCAGAATAACCGCCAGGAAACCGTAAACAAATACCGAAAAAGAAATCATAACAGCCTGGCTTTCCGCCTTGCTCTGCCTGGCATCGGAAAAGGTAAGCCCAAGCCCGGCGGCCTGTTCCCTCAGCTGCGTTACCATTTCCTCCGATGCCCCCCTTTTCAGCTGTATATCCAGTATGGTAAAGGCATTTTCCCCGGTAAGCTGGCGGAAGCTGTCTTCAGAACAGATGAAAATGCTCTCGCCGTTTTCACTGTCAAAAGGGCTGCTGCCAAGCACTCCGGCAATCTGCACCTGCCTGAGTTCCCCGTTCAGCTCCAGTTCCAGTCTCTCCCCCGTATGCCAGTCCCTGCCTTCTCCCGCGACTGCAAGCACCTTTCCAGGTGTTCCCCTCACTTCCTCAATGCTGCCCTCCTGCAGGAAGTCCTCCGCCCAGCCGAACTGGTGCTCCTCATAGGAGACCAAATAGGACATTTCCTGAGTCTCCGACTGCTCCCCGGAGAAAGGGACATCAAATGCAAACATTCTGCCGTATACCTTATTTATCTCCGGATTCTTTTCCAGTTCCTCATATATTTTATTTTCAATGGAACAGGTATTGTCGGCGCTCACCAGGGAAAGATCAGGACTCCAGGGACGCAGCGGCCGCACCGCATGATGCATGAAATCAACGATTCCTGAGAAGCTCATAAACATCAGGATGCTCAGGGCAAAGGACACGGTCATCAGCAGCAGGTTCTTCCGGTTTTCCAGGGCATGATAGATTCCCAGATTCCTGTCCACCTTACCGGCCCTGAAAAAACGCATATTTTTCATCTGTCCGGGCAGCCGGGCATTGCCGCTCACCGCCGTAAGCGGGGATACGGAGGATGCCTTTTTTGCCGGGGAAAGGGAGGCGAGCAGACAGGCGGCCAGGCCAACCGCAGCCCCCGCAGCCAAGGCCGGGATGCTGATGCCAAACAGCGGGATATCTGAAAAATATTCCGGATTCATCACCCGCAGGAAACCGCACAGCATCCAGATCACCAGCACGCCCACGGCAAGCCCCGCCGGAATTGCCTTCCGGCAGTAGCGCATTCCTTCCTTTATGACAAAACGCTTCACCTGTTTTCTGGTTGCCCCCAGACAACGGAGCATGCCGAAAAAACGGATCCGATCCGTAACACTGGTCTGAAAGCTGCTGGTTATCATCAGCACCGCGGCCGTGAGGACGAAAAGGAAAAGAACCGCGGCCGTTCCGTAAATTCCTACGAAAAAGGGATCATCGCTCTGCCCCATCGCCGCCAGAAGATAGGCATTTTCTCCTATCGAATCGGGAGTAATGCCAAGACTCTCCGCAATTTTCAGTTTCTCGGCCTGGATGTTGGTAAAGGGCCGGAATTTGATATAATAGGCACTGCTGTATTCCTCCGGGGAAAACAGTCTGCGCAGCGTTTCCGCCGACATCAGGATTCCTGCCTGATCCGCCTTTAATATGGACGCCGTATCCCCGGCGACAGCTGTAATCAGAAGCTGCATATCATCGCCGTCAGGCCTCTCCAGGGTGATGCTGTCCCCCGGCTCTATTCCAAAGGTCCGGGCCATTGTCCCGGTAATCAGGGCTTCGTTTCCTTTATCCGGCCAGGTTCCCGCCTCCAGCCGGATTCCCAGTTCCTTTGCCAGCGCCTCATCAACGCCTAAAATATTGGCGGCCTTGCCAAAAAGCGTGTATCCGGAACGGGAGCCAACGCTTTCCAGATAACCTGAGACGGCAATCTGCGGGCGCAGGGCCACTATCTGCTCCTGTTCCTTTGCCATATCCTTTATCCCAATGTGCCAGCTGCCGTATTGTTTTTTCATTGAGATCTGCTGTGTCTGCAGCTCCATATCCGCCATGCCGAAAATCGTGGCTACCAGCGCTACCGCCAGAAGGATAACGAAAAGGCTCATACGGTTTTTCCGTTTATGCTTTTCAGCATACTCCTTTACCAGATCGAGATAACTATTCATATATAGCCTCCCTTCCGGCATTCACTTCCTTCAGGCAGCCGTCTGTCACCTGAAATACCCGGTCCGCATCCGCCGCAATGTTCATGTTATGTGTGATCATAAGCACTGTCTGACGGTATTTGCGGGACAGGCTGTGCAGCAGGGAAATGACCTCACGGCTCGTCCTGGAATCCAGGTTGCCTGTAGGTTCATCCGCCAGAATCAGCGCCGGATGATTCATCAGCGCCCTTCCAATCGCCACTCTCTGCTGCTGTCCCCCGGAAAGCTGGCTGGGCAGGTGCTTCCTTCTTTCCTTCAGCCCCAGATTTCCCATCAGCTCCTCCACGTATGCCATGTCCGGCTTCTGGTAATCCAGAAGCACCGGGAACACCAGGTTCTGTTCCACGGTAAGCTCAGGTATCAGATGGAAGCCCTGGAAAATAAACCCGATGTTCCGCCGCCGGAATACGGTCCTTTCCTTTTCCTTCATGGAAAAAAGATCCCTGCCCTCCACCAGTATTTTGCCTGCGCCCGGTGTATCCAGTCCGCCCACCAGATTTAACAGCGTGCTTTTCCCGGAACCGGATTCTCCCACCACTGCCGCAAATTCTCCTTTTTGCAGCGTGAAGGATACGTTTTTCAGCGCCTCCACCTTCGCATCTCCTGTGCCGTAGGTTTTGCCAAGATTTTCTACTTTTAAGATTTCCATCCTGAACTTCCTTTCTTAATGTTTATAGAATTGATGCTTTCCCGGCTGAGTATTCCGGGAAAGCTTTATTTATTTGTTGAAAGTAAGTATAATGGATGCGCCTTACGCCAAGGTGTATGGCAGCTTGCAAATTTGTAAGATTACCAGTTAACTTTCATACTTTATTACCAGTAAAGTAAATCATAGACTAATTTTTATCACTTTGCATCCGTAAAATATTTACTATATATAAAGCTGCATACTGGTATATTTGGACTTTTTTTCTCTAAACCCTATTTTTTCATACAACGATTTTCCCATATCAGTAGCAGATAACTCTAATTTAGAAATGTTATATCTTTTTGCTTTATCAATTAACTTTGACAAAACCTTCGTTGATATTCCTTGTTTTCTGAATTGCGGCTTTGTATAAACATTTAAAATCGTACCAATCTTACCTGTTAAAAAGCTCGGGTTAGCCGGTTTTTCAGAAATTGAAAGGTAAGCTGTGGAAACAGTCTCACCGTCTATTTCCGCCAGTACCGCAATAAAAGATTCATTTATATTCCTGTTTAAATAGTTTATCATTTGATTTATAATTTGAGATCTTTCTTTTTCTGATAAGCTTCCTCTGTCAGAAATTAAATATTCTAATCTTAAGTTAATAAGTGTCTCAATATCTGATTTTGTTGCCTCGCGATATACAATTTCCATGAATACCTCCAGTTAAGTTTCTCTTATCTTGCCACTTCAGATGTAGCTATATGATTTAGGACACAATGTTTTTTCCCCTATAAGGAAGAAACACCGTAAACAAAGCGCCCTCTCCCAAGGTACTCTCCACACTTATCGTCCCTTCATGCCCTTCCACAATCGCCTTGGCCAGAGGAAGCCCCAGCCCGGCCCCCTCCCCGTCATTGGAGAAACGGCTCCTGTAGAATCGTTTGAAGATAGCGTACATGTCCTCAGGATGGATACCGTTTCCGTTGTCCTTTACCTGAATCCTTGTTCCGGTTCCCACCGCTTCCCAGGAAATCTCTATTTTCCCGTCTTCTTTTGTATGATCCAGCGCATTTTTCACCAGGTTGGAGACGGCCTCCTGCATCCAGTCCCTGTCGCACACAGTATAGCAGGCCGGGCTGCCCTCCAGAATTATCTCTTTGCCCTCCCTCTGTGCACGTGTTTCAAATTCCGAACGGATATCCTCCATCAGCCCGCGCACCTTCACCTCCTGGCTACCGAACCGGATCATATCCGCATCCAGCCGGGCGATTTTAAGCAGATTCAACACAAGCGTCTGCATCCGTTCCAGGGCGGCCACGGATTTGGCGGCGAATTTTTTCACCGTTTCCTCTTCTCCGCTCTCCTGTTGAATGATATCCTGATACATAAAAAGAGCGGCCAGCGGCGTTTTCAGCTGATGGGAAATATCGGAAATCGTATCCTTCAGAAATTCCTTTGCCTTCATCTGGGCTTCCCTGTGGGAATTCAGCGAGGATGCCATTTCATTCACCGCCGTGGAAAGCAACGCGAAATCACCTTCCCCTTCGGCAGCGATCCTCCGGTCAAAATTTCCTTCCGTAAACCGGCGCACATTTTCTTCCATTTCCTTAAGCCTGATATGCTCCCTTTGCAGCAGCCAAAATACCAGAAATACCGACAGGCCAATGGCTGTCAGGCCAAAAACGAAGTAGACAGCTCCCCATTTACCGCCCAGGGAACGCATGACAGGCATCAGGTAAACCGCCAGCGTCTCTTCATATCCTGCCTGGCGCATCAACAGCCTGCCCTGCGCGGCCATTTCTTCCGATATCTCCCCGGCGAGCAGCTTTGCCGCCCGGGCCGGATCCACACCGGCCTCCAGCAGCGCGCCCGCCGCTTCCGCCTGCTGTTGCAGATACACTTTTTTTATATCCTCCATCTGCCTGAACAGAAGGAAGCCGCCTGTAAATACCAAACATAATATCAAAGCGGCGCTTCCCGCCAAAAACCTGCGTATATCCCTGTCTTTCCCTAAACTTCCCACCATTAAACTCCTTTGCCGCCAGACTTATTCCTTCCACTGATAACCAAGCCCCCGTACTGTGAGCAGATGCTTCGGAGAAGAAGGCTCCTCTTCTATTTTACTCCGCAGCCTCCTGATGTAAACGGACAGCGTATTATCGTCCACAAACTCCCCGTTTCCGTCCCAAAGCCTGTCAAGGATCCGTTCCCTTGTCAGAATCATGCCCTGATTCTTAAGAAACAGACAAAGCAGCCGATATTCCTGCGCTGTAAGCTCAAGCGGCTCCTCCTCCAGCCAGGCCCTGTTTCCCACCAGATCCACCCGGATACCGCCGGACTCCAGCACAGGCTCCTGTATCGCGCCCGCCCCTTTTCCTCTTTTTCCGGCTCTTCTTTGCAACGAATGAATCCGGGAAAGAAGTTCGTTGAGCCGAAACGGCTTGGACACATAATCATCCCC
>NZ_KE992767.1:0-1867 GCF_000466465.2 Clostridium sp. KLE 1755 | reverse complement strand
AATCGAGTAGGAGAAAATTTCTCTGATTAGAGAAATTTTCGACCTCTCACACCACCGTGCGTACGGTTCCGTACACGGCGGTTCAATCAACTTAACAAGTAACACACCTTTCGGTGTAGTAATCTAACATAGAGATTAGTCCAAATGAGGCTAATCTTTTGTTATTTATAGCCACATTAACAGCGCCTTTGTTGCATACGTAGGCAATCCTTGCCCCCGTATAAGCGACTCTCCTTGCTGTGTTTCTGTCTATTCCTAACTTTACAAGGTTCTTTTCTCTGTTTTGTGAAGTTTTCCAATGTTTCCAAATACACATGCGTAGTCTATAACGAATGTTACTGTCCATTTTCGCACATAGAGTTTTCATGCTACCTATCTTGAAGTAGTTAATCCACCCTCTAATTAATTCATTGAGTTTCTGCACTTTATAAGTGTTACTTACTCCCCAACTTCTACAAGTGAGCTGTTTCATCTTCGTCTTGAATTTCGCTACAGATTTTTCATGTGGTTTTGCCTTAAATTGGTGTGCCCTACTGTCAAAGTAGAATCCGAATCCAAGATACTTAAGACCATTTGGTCTGTCTACCTTGCTCTTTGTCATATTTACCTTGAGCCCTAGTTTCTCTTCAATAAACTTCGTGAGATTTCTCATCACTCTCTTTGCTGACATTTCACTTCCGACCATAATAATACAGTCGTCTGCATATCTGACAAAGTTCAGTCCTCTTTGTTCCATTTCCTTATCAAGCTCATTCAACATGATATTGGCAAGGAGCGGTGACAGATTTCCACCTTGTGGTGTTCCTATCACAGATTCCTTGTACTCATCATCTACCATGATTCCACTAACAAGAAACTTCCTGATAATTGAAATCACGTCTCCGTCCTTGATTGTTTTACCAATTAAGGTCATCAGTTTATCATGATTTACTGTATCAAAGAACTTCTCTAAGTCGATGTCAACAATCCAGTCATAGCCGTCATTCATCATATCTAATGCTGTGATGATTGCCTGCTGGGCGCACCTATTCGGTCTGAATCCATAACTATGGTCATGGAATTGCTCTTCATAGATTGGTGTTAATACCTGCGCTATGGCTTGCTGTACTAATCGGTCTGTTACTGTTGGTACTCCCAGGTTTCTGACACCTCCGTCTGACTTTGGTATCTCCACTCTGCGTACTGGTTGAGGCTTATATTTTCTTGTCCTCAACTGTTCTTTGATGATTTCGCCGTTCTTTGCAAGGTGTTCCTTGAGTTCCGTGTACTTCATTTCGTCCACTCCCTCTGCACCTTTGTTTCGTACGACTTGCAGATATGCTGTGTTGAGATTCTCTTTACTTAATATCTGCTCCATTAGACTACTTGTGTCCATGCGTTCGTTCCTTTCCGTCTCGCTTGAATTGACCACCCTTTCCCGATTGGGTACGGCAGATGTTGTCTTTTCTGCAATCAAGACTCTACTAAAACTGATTGATTGTTCGCCCCTTTGCTCCATTTCCATTACGGAAACTTCTTCACTACTATGGGCTCTGCTGACTTCTCACAGTTCGTTGTTACTGGGCTAATGAAACCTCTGTGAGACCTCCACGCTTAAGGTGCACGCTCTTTCCCTCCATGTATCCGCCACATTTACTCTGCTACTACAAATGTGATAGTTATTAGACTTCGTCGCTCTTTGCCGACTTATCTCTCGCAGCCTAGCCTTATATGTGATTTCTGTCCGTCAGATCAGAGATTTGCTTACAGCTTCCTTCAGATTTTACCTCACGATAAACACCCTTGCTGTTCAGCTATACACTTCCCACTATCTGGGTGTGTTCGGGACTTACACCCGTTAGAGCGCGCCCATGGCGCGCAAACAAAG
>NZ_KE992766.1:532-23200 GCF_000466465.2 Clostridium sp. KLE 1755 | reverse complement strand
TGGGGGTATTTTCTGCTCCAGTTTCAAAAATGGGGTGTTTCTAACTTCCCCCAAATTCCAGGATTGTGCCAACGCGGCTGAACTCCTCGCGCAGCGACTGGCGTCGGCTGTGCTCGTCAGACAAGCCGCTAGGGGCGGCATAATCCTGGCATTTGGGGGAAGTAAGAAACATCCGCCATTTTTTCAAATGGAGCGGAAAATACCCCCACCGCAGCCCCGAAGAAGAACCACACACACCGCCCGGCCCCGGACCATCCTGCACGCAAAATCTCCTGGGGGAATTGGCAGGCGTAGGTAGGGTAAATAATATGTATATATACAAGTTGTGATAAAGGTATTTGAAAAATGGAAAAGATTATTGACAGGGGAGTGGGTTTGGGATATAGTGAAATTAATGGGCAGTCTTTTTGGTGCGGAAATTGAGAGGGCTGTGAATGTGCATAAAAGTGAGATGGATAGCTTGTATATTAGTGATAGTGGCTTGGGTGTGTTATGAATCGGTAGAGGTGGGGTTTTTGGGATAAGCTGGCGGGGGATGATGTGTGTACAAGTTGTATATACGAGTGTACAAGTTGATGTGGATTGAGATGATAGGGATAATAAGGGGGGATGGAGATGGTTGGGAAGCCCAGGTATATGGAGATTGTGGATTGGGTGAAGGAGAGGCTTGAGAGGAAGGAATTGGGGCCGGGGGAGAGGTTGAATTCGGAGAATGAGCTGAGTGAGCTGTTTGGGTTGAGCAGGCAGACGGTGAGGCATGCGATTGGGGTTCTGGAGGAGGAAGGGATCGTTGTCAGGCGGCAGGGGAGCGGGACTTATGTTTGTGATGACCGGATGGCTACGTTGGAGAATAAGACGCGGATCGCTGTTGTGACGACTTATGTGGATAGTTATATTTTTCCCAGGACGATTCAGGGGATTGAGAATTATTTGTTTGAGAGGGGTTATTCGGTTCAGATCGCTTTTACTAATAATATGTTGGAGCGGGAGAGGACGATTCTTGAGGATATCCTGGCGAGGGATGATGTGGCCGGGATTATTATGGAGGCGACGAAGAGCGGGCTGCCGAATCCGAATCTGTCTTTGATTGAGAGGCTGGTGGAGAGGAAGGTGCCGATTGTTTTTATTAACAGTTATTATCCGCAGCTGAAGCTGCCTCATGTGACGTTGAATGACAGGTTGGCGGCGGAGATGGCGGTGAAGTATCTGTTTGATGCGGGGCATCGGCGGATCGGGGCGTTGTTGAAGTTTGATGACGGGCAGGGGCATCTTAGGTTCGCAGGGTTCCTGGATACCTGCAGGCGTTGTGGGATTCCGGCGGGGGATTCGGGGATTGTGTGGCTGGATACGGAGGGGGAGCAGCATCTGCATGATTACCGGGAGCGGATTTTGAGGAATTTCCGGGATTGTACGGCTGTGTTTTGTTATAACGATAAGCTTGCTTTTCAGCTGGAGGTGCTTTTGAAGGAGGAGGGAATCCGGGTGCCGGAGGATATTTCCCTTATTAGCATTGATGATTCGGAGCTGGCGGAGCTGGCGGATACCAGGCTGACGAGCGTGCATCATCCTACGGATAAGCTGGGGGCCAGGGCGGCGGAGAATCTGCTGGCTGTGATGAGGAACCGGAGCTTTGACGGGAATTTTGAGTTTGTGACTGAAATCGTGGAGCGGGATTCGGTGAGTGGTCCGGCGAAGGCGTGAGGGATCCGGGTATGGGGTGCCGGCGCGGCGGTTTTGATTTGTTGTAATGATATTCAGAAAGCGGCTGTGAAGGGTTTTGGCGGCTGCTTCAGATATAAAAATTATTTTTCAGGAGGATATGTGAAATGAAAACAGGAAGAGACTACAAATTCTGGTTTTGTACAGGTTCCCAGGATCTGTACGGGGATGAGTGCCTGAGGAAGGTGGCGGAGCATTCCGCGAAGATCGTGGAGGGGCTGAACGCTTCGGGAAGGCTTCCCTTTGAAGTGGTTCTGAAGCCTACGCTGATTGATCCGGCGACTATCAGGAGAACCCTGAATGCGGCAAATGAGGATGAGGAGTGCGCTGGTGTTATCACCTGGATGCATACGTTTTCCCCGGCGAAAATGTGGATTCTGGGGCTGAAGGAGTATCGTAAGCCGCTTTGTCATCTGCATACGCAGTTCAATGAGGAAATTCCTTATGACAGCATTGATATGGATTTCATGAATGAGAATCAGTCTGCGCATGGCGACAGGGAATATGGCCATATCGTAAGCCGTATGGGAATTGAGCGTAAGATTATTGTAGGGCATTGGGCAAATGCCGGTGTGCAGGATAAGCTGGGAAGCTGGATGAGAACTGCAGTGGGCATTATGGAGTCTTCCCATATCAGAGTTTGCCGTATCGGGGATAACATGAACAATGTTGCTGTTACGGAAGGCGATAAGGTGGAGGCTGAGGTAAAATTCGGCTGGGAAATCGATCATTATTGTGTCAATGACGCGGTGGAGTATGTGGACGCTGTGGCACAGGCGGATGTGGATGCGCTTGTTGAGGAGTATTACAGCAAGTATCAGATTCTGCTTGAGGGAAGGGATCCTGGGGAGTTCCGCGCCCATGTGGCGGCCCAGGCCAGGATTGAAATCGGTCTGGAAAAATTCCTGGAAGACGGCAATTACCAGGCAATTGTTACGCATTTCGGTATGCTGGGCGGACTGAAGCAGCTTCCGGGGCTGGCAATTCAGAGGCTGATGGAAAAGGGCTACGGCTTCGGCGGGGAAGGCGACTGGAAAACAGCGGCTATGGTTCGTCTGATGAAGATAATGACTGCAGGGGTTCCGAATGCCAAGGGTACTTCCTTTATGGAGGATTATACATATAACCTGGTTCCGGGAAAGGAAGGGATTCTGCAGGCGCATATGCTTGAGGTATGCCCGACCATCGCGGAGGGACCCATTTCCATTAAGGTGCAGCCTCTGAGCATGGGGAACCGTGAGGATCCCGCGCGTCTGGTATTCACCTCCAAGACCGGCCCGGCTGTGGCTACCTCTCTTGTGGATCTGGGAAATCGTTTCCGTCTGATCATCAATGCGGTTGACTGCAAAAAGTGTGAGAAAGAAATGCCCAAGCTTCCCGTTGCCACTGCATTCTGGACTCCTCAGCCCAGCCTTGAGGTAGGGGCTGAAGCCTGGATTCTGGCCGGCGGTGCACATCATACCGCATTTTCCTATGACCTGAGCGTAGATCAGATGGTTGACTGGGCTGCGGCTATGGGCATTGAGAGCGTTGTCATCGATAAGGATACCACCATCAGGAATTTCAAAAATGAACTGAGATGGAATTCCGTTTATTACAGATAAAAATTTACAGGAGGTAAGTAATTATGGGTGTTTCAGAAGTAAAAGAAGCGATTCTGAATGGAAAAACCACACTGGGAATCGAATTTGGATCCACTAGAATCAAGGCGGTCCTGATCGGAGAGGATAATGCGCCGATTGCGGCGGGAAACCACGAATGGGAAAACCGTTATGAGAATAATATCTGGACCTACAGCCTGGAGGATATCTGGGGCGGCCTGCAGGACAGCTACCGGAAGATGGCTGAGGATGTAAAAGAAAAATACGGGGTTACCCTTACCAAAGTGGGAGCGTTGGGCTTCAGCGCCATGATGCATGGCTACATGGCCTTTAATGAGGCGGGAGAGCTGATGGTGCCCTTCCGTACATGGAGAAATACCATTACGGAGGAGGCTTCCGTAAAGCTGACAGAGCTGTTTGAATTCAATATTCCCCAGAGATGGAGCATCGCCCATCTATACCAGGCGATTCTGAATAAGGAGGAGCATGTAAAGGATATCAGCTATCTGACCACGCTGGAGGGCTATGTGCACTGGAAGCTCACCGGGAAAAAGGTGTTGGGCATCGGCGAAGCGGCCGGCATGCTGCCTGTGGATCCTGAAACGAAGCAGTACAGCAGGCGTATGGTTGATGCCTTTAATGAGCTGATTGCACCGGAAGGCTTCCCCTGGAAGCTGGAAGAAATCCTGCCTGAAATTCTGCTGGCAGGCGATAACGCCGGCTGCCTGACGGAGGAGGGCGCACGTCTTCTTGATACTTCAGGAGAGCTGGAAGCCGGAATCCCTGTCTGCCCTCCGGAGGGAGATGCGGGAACCGGGATGGTGGCTACCAACAGCGTGGCGCAGCGTACCGGCAACGTATCCGCAGGAACCAGCGTATTTGCCATGGTAGTTCTGGAAAAAGCACTGGATAAGGTACATCCGGAAATCGATATGGTAACAACGCCTGACGGAAGCGCTGTGGCTATGGTCCACTGTAATAACTGTACCTCTGACCTGAATGCATGGATTGACCTGTTTGAGGAATTTACCCAGGCGTTCGGCATGAAGGTGGATAAAAATGAGCTGTTCGGAACCCTGTACAGAAAGGCTCTGGAGGGCGATCCGGACTGCGGCGGCCTGCTGGCATACAATTATTTTTCAGGCGAGCATATCACCGGCTTTGAAGAGGGACGTCCGCTGTTTGTAAGGAATCCTGAAAGCAATTTCAACCTTGCGAACTTCATGCGCGTACATCTTTTCACCGCGCTGGGCGCACTGAAAACAGGGCTTGATATCCTGCTGAAGGAAGAAAATGTGCAGATTGACAGAATGATGGGACACGGCGGCCTGTTCAAGACCAAGGAAGTAGGACAGAGGATTATGGCTGCAGCCGTAAACGCCCCGGTTACCGTCATGGAGACCGCAGGAGAAGGCGGCGCGTGGGGAATTGCCCTTCTTGCTTCCTACATGAAAAATAAAAAGGACGGCGAAAGCCTTGCGCAGTTCCTGGAACGCGACGTATTTGCAGGACAGGAAGGCGTTACCCTGGAGCCGGACAGCACGGATGTGGAAGGCTTCAACAGGTTCGTTGAGCGCTATACAAAAGGGCTTCCCATTGAAAAGGCGGCAGTGGAATCATTGATTTAATGCAAAGCTATTCTCGAAGCTTTAAAAAAAATAATAAAACCCGGCAAAATGCCCCCTTCGGGGGGCAGAAAGGATGAAATAAATGTTAGAAGAACTGAAACAAAGAGTATATGAAGCCAATATGCTTCTTCCCAAATATGGCCTTGTTACCTTTACCTGGGGAAATGTGAGTGAAATCGACAGGGAAAGCGGCCTGTTTGCCATCAAGCCCAGCGGCGTTGATTATGACAAGCTTACCCCTGAGGATATGGTAATCGTGGATCTGAACGGAAATAAGGTAGAAGGAAAATACAACCCCTCCTCCGACACCGCAACCCACGTAGAGCTTTACAAAGCATTCCCTGAAATAGGCGGAATCGTCCACACCCACTCCTCCTATGCCACCAGCTGGGCCCAGGCAGGAAGAGGAATCCCCTGCTACGGAACCACCCATGCAGACTACATTTACGGTGAAGTACCCTGCCTGCGCTGCCTGACCAAAGCAGAAATCGAAGAGGCCTACGAAGAAAACACCGGACACCTCATCGTAAATGAATTCAAAGCCATGAACAAAGACCCCAAAGCCGTACCCGCAGTACTCTGCAAAAACCACGGCCCCTTCGCCTGGGGAAAAGACGCCCACGAAGCCGTCCACAATGCAGTAGTGCTCGAAGAAGTAGCCAAAATGGCCTACCGCGCAGAAACCATTAACCCCAGAATCCAACCCGCCCCCCAGGAGCTCCAGGACAAACACTATTACA
Organism: Clostridium sp. KLE 1755; assembly: GCF_000466465.2. Lineage (NCBI taxonomy): Bacteria > Bacillati > Bacillota > Clostridia > Eubacteriales > Clostridiaceae > Clostridium > Clostridium sp. KLE 1755. Next base: position 17,512 of record NZ_KE992766.1, on the reverse strand, counting down.
GAAAACACGGAGCCAACGCTTACTATGGACAAAATGGGGGTAAATAGGGTATCATATTCGTGACCAGGCAGAACCGGACAGGTTTGGAAGGCCTGGCCGGGGAAAACAGAAAAACGCCCCACCTTTCTGCTTTCCCCGGCCAGACCTTTCAAACCTATCCGGCGAGCGAAGCGACCGAAAGACCGAAGGTCTTGAGGTTCTGCCGTCCGGTGCCGCTACTTCTACACCCGACACCAAGGCAGCTGAAAGACCGCAGGACTTGAAGCTCCGCCCTCCCGCCACCACCCCGGCGCCGGCGTTCCCTAAAGTCCTTAAGTCCTTAATCCCTTCCTGCTCCCACCCCCTGGCCACCCAACAACAATCACCACCCACGGTAACCCAAGCCCCCTGGATTATTTACCCACCGGGCTCCACCCCAACAGTTACCGTCAATCCACCAATTCAAACCCAATGGAGGAAAAATATTCATGGAAAATCTTGAACTCGCAAAAATGGCGAACGAGATCCGCAAAGGCATTGTAACAGCAGTTCACAGCGCCAAAGCCGGACATCCCGGCGGATCCCTTTCCGCAGCAGATATTTTCACCTATCTCTACTTTGAAGAACTCAACATCGATCCGGAGAACCCCGACAAACCGGACAGGGACCGCTTCGTTCTTTCCAAAGGACACACAGCCCCCGGATTATATTCCACCCTGGCCCACAGAGGCTTTTTCCCGGTGGAAGATCTTGTTACCTTACGTAAACTCGGCTCCTACCTGCAGGGACACCCTTCCATGCAGTACATCCCCGGCGTTGACATGTCCACAGGCTCCCTGGGACAGGGCATTTCCGCAGCTGCCGGCATGGCTCTGGGCGGAAAGCTGGACAATAAGGATTACCGCGTATATACGCTCCTGGGAGACGGAGAGATCGAAGAAGGACAGGTCTGGGAAGCAGCTATGTTTGCCGGCTTCCACAAGCTGGACAACCTTGTGGTTATCGTTGACAACAACGGCCTGCAGATCGACGGACCTATCGACCAGGTATGCTCCCCTTATCCTATTGATAAGAAATTCGAAGCATTCAACTTCCATGTAATCAACATTGATGCCCATAATTTTGATGAAATCCGCTCGGCCTTCAAGGAAGCGAAGGAAACCAAGGGCATGCCTACCGCAATCATCGCACACAGCCTGAAAGGAAAAGGCGTTTCCTTCATGGAAGGAAATGTGGCATGGCACGGAACCGCGCCCAACGATGAGCAGTATGCAGTGGCAATGGCAGATTTGGAGAAAGTAGGTGAAGCATTATGTCAGAAGTAAACAACAAGACGGTTCAGAAAATTGCAACCAGAGAAGCTTACGGAAAGGCACTTGCTGAATTCGGCGCACAGTATCCCAACCTGGTGGTTCTGGATGCCGACCTGGCAAATGCCACCAAGACCAATACCTTCCAGAAGGCGTTCCCCGAACGCCATATTGACTGCGGTATCGCAGAATGCGACATGATGGGCATTGCGGCAGGACTTTCCACCGTAGGGAAAATCCCCTTTGCCAGCTCCTTTGCCATGTTCGCGGCAGGCCGCGCTTATGAGCAGGTCCGCAACTCCATCGGCTATCCCCATTTGAACGTGAAAATCGGTGCAACCCATGCCGGCATCACCGTAGGGGAAGACGGCGCATCACATCAGTGCCTGGAGGATATCGCCCTCATGCGCGTTATTCCCGGCATGGTGGTAATCAATCCCAGCGATGCTGTGGAAGCCAGGGCCGCCGTACAGGCTGCCATTGAATACGTAGGCCCCGTATACCTGCGTTTCGGCCGTGCCGCAGTGCCGGTTATCAATGACAGGGAAGACTATAAATTCGAAATCGGAAAAGGCGTTCTCCTTCGGGAAGGGACGGATGTTACCATCGTAGCAACAGGCATCTGCGTATCCGCAGCGCTGGAAGCGGCTGAAAAGCTTGCAGAAGACGGCATCAATGCCGAAGTTATCAACATCCATACCATCAAACCCCTGGATGAAGAGCTGATTATCAAATCCGCAAAGAAAACCGGAAAAGTGGTTACCGCAGAAGAGCATTCCATCATCGGCGGCCTGGGCGGCGCCGTAAGCGAAGCCCTGTCCGAAAAGGCCCCCACTCCGGTATGCAGGATCGGAATGAACGACATTTTCGGTGAATCCGGATCCGCAGGCGCCCTCGTTGCAAAATACGGCCTGGATGCAGACGGAATTTACAGTAAAGTTAAAGAATTTGTAAAATAAAAACGGCAGTGATAAGAGCCGGCCCCGACCGGGGCCGGCCGCCTGTTTTTACAGGCACCCCTCCGGAACTGCCGCATGACGATGACGGCGGGCTCTCCGGATGCCTGAAGAGGAAAAGGAAAAAATATGAATATTTTATCACCATCAATCCTGGCCGCTGACTGCGCCAGATTGGGAGAAGAAATTAAACTGGTAGAGGAGGCTGGCGCACAGTACCTTCATATTGATGTGATGGACGGTATGTTTGTGCCATCCCTTTCTTTTGGCCTGTGCGTGATTTCCTCCCTGAGAAAGGTGACGGATATGGTTTTTGATGTGCATCTGATGGTGGAAGAGCCTATCCGTTATGTGGCGGATTTTGCCAAAAGCGGGGCAGATATCATTACGGTTCATCTGGAAGCCTGCAGCGATGTGGAGGAAACCCTGGACTGGATACACAGCCTGGGACGTAAAGCCGGCATCTCCTTAAAGCCCTCCACACCCATTCAGGCAATAGAAAAATATCTGGATAAAATAGACCTGCTTCTTGTCATGACGGTGGAGCCGGGCTTTGGCGGCCAGAAATACCTGCCGGCCTCCACGGCCAGGATCCGCGAGGCCCGCAGACTCATCCAGGAAAAGCATGCGGACGTGGACATCGAAGTGGACGGCGGCATCACCAGGGACAATGTCAATGTGGTCCTGGAAGCAGGAGCCAATGTCATAGTGGCCGGTTCCGCCATTTTCAACGGTAACCGGACAGATAACGTAAAGGCCATGCTGGAAACGCTGAAAAGCTGTGAAAAAGGAGGCCAGGCATGAAAATTGTAGTGACCCCTCCTTTTACGGAGGAACAAAAAGCCCTGATTCTCTCCGCAGCCGAAAGGCCGGAGGATGTTATTTTCTGCCTGAAAAGTGATATGACTGAGGAACTTCTCAGGGAAGCGGACGTCCTTCTGGGGAACCTTGAAAGCCCCGGACAGCTGGAAAAAACAGAACACCTGAAATGGATACAGCTGAACAATGCGGGGACCGAAGGCTACTGCGTGCCGGGAAGGCTGCCTCAGGGGGCGGTCCTCACCAATGCCACAGGGGCATATGGCCTGGCAATCTCCGAGCATATGCTGGCCTGCCTTTTTATGCTCCGCAAGAAGCTGAACCTGTACTACGCCAACCAGCTCCAGAGCCAATGGAAGAGCGAAGGGCATGTGGGCGTCATCCAGGGAACTACGGTGCTTGTGATAGGACTGGGAGATATCGGAACCTGCTTCGCCTCCAAAATGAAGGCCCTTGGCTGCACAACCATAGGCGTAAAACGCCGTGTGGGAGAAAAGCCGGACTGTGTTGACGGGCTTTACGGAATGGAGGAACTGGATTCCCTTCTCCCCCGCGCGGATGTGGTGGCGCTCAGCCTTCCCGGGAATCCATCCACCTACCATACGCTGAACCGGGAACGGATTTCCCTCCTTTCCCCCAACGCCATTGTACTGAACGTGGGAAGAGGAACGGCTGTGGATACGGATGCCCTCAGCGACGCGCTGTATGCCGGGAAAATTGCCGGGACAGCACTTGATGTTACCGATCCGGAGCCTCTGCCTGCGGACCACCCTCTCTGGAAGGCACCGAATGCCATCATAACACCCCATATCTCAGGCGGCTATGCGCTGCCGGAAACGCTGCAGCAGATCGCGGAAATATTCGCGGAAAACCTGAAGCGCTTTCAGGCAGGGGAACCGCTGCGCAACGTGGTGGATTTGGAGACCGGATACTGTAAATAGTAGCTATAAGCGATAGTTAAGGCCTTTGGATGCTGAGGAAGAATCCTTTACAGCGTCCAAAGGCCTTTTTATTACATTATATATTTATAGGGATATGGTTTCAGCAAATTGGAGCAAGCTCCTCAAAGCTTCCGTCTTTCACAATTTCCCCATTCCTGAGCAGGATAATCCGGTCAAAGGCACGGACGGAATTCAGCCGGTGGGCGATGGCAATGATATTCCTGCCGTCCGCCAGGGCGAGCACCTCCTTCATTACAAGCTCTTCGGTCAGGTTATCCATGGCGGAGGTGGATTCATCCAGTATAATGAGCCTGGCATCGGAAAACCACAGCCGGGCAAGGGCCAGACGCTGCCGTTCTCCTCCGGACAGCCTGACGCCCCGTTCACCCAGCTGGGTATCCAGGCCATCCTCCAGCCCCTGAAACCATTTCAGAAGCTGGACCTTTTCCAGGGCGCGGATCAGAGCTGCATCCGGCAGGGTGGAATCGAATATCAGGTTTTCACGAAGCGTGCTGTCAAAGACAGGGCTTTCCTGGGGAATATAAGCAATATGCCTGTAGTAATCGTCCAGCTTTACACAGCGCAGCTCCTGATTGTCAACCAGTATTTGGCCGCGATCCGGCTTAAGCAGCCCGGCCAGAAGCTTTACCAGCGTGGATTTGCCGGAGCCGCTGCTTCCCGCCAGGGCAATTTTTTCGCCGGGGGCTATCGTAAGGGAAAGACCCCGCAGAATCTGTCTTCCCGAATAGGTAAAATCCAGCTGCTTCACCATAATATTCCCATGAAAGGATGCCATGGCGCTGCCGTTTTGCAGCTGAGGATCCTCGGGAGAATCCAGAAATGAGGTATATCTTTTAAAGGCGGCCGTATCCAGACGGTACTGGACAAATAAAACATTGAAAATGGCAATGGGCGTGTAGGCATTATCCACCAAAGTAATCAGGGCCACAACGGCTCCGATGGATATGGAACGGGTATACCAGGCATAAATGATGAGGGCAGCCTTAATCAGGATGATCAGTGCTGCAAAGGCGGCAAAAAAGGCCTCATGAATAAAGGAAATACCGATTTTGGAGCGGACAATTTCATCCTTTGAGCGCTCCGCCTTATGTATTTCCCGGGAAAACTGCCGGTTCAGCCGGAAAACCACCATCTCCATAAAGCCACGGGTCAGATAATGATTCAGCAGCTCTTCGTTATCCAGCATCCGTTCCTTCATCCGGTAAAGCAGCTTCAGCAGCAGATTTGTGATCAAAAAGACCAGCAGATAGCCGCAGGCCACAGTATAAGCGATCACATGGTTAAGCCTGTAAATAAAAAACATGCTGAACAGAGCGGAAGGCAGCAGCTCCTTCGCAATCCTGAACCAGAACTCAAACAAAATGTTCCGCCCGGCCGTGGAACCGTTTTCAATTCGCTGTATCAGCTTCCCGGTTCCGAGGGACTGATAAGCAAGATAATCAATGCGGCTCGTCTTTTTCAGAGCCATAAGCTTTAAATCCAGATAGATTCCATTATTCAGCTTTTGGTGGGGATACTCATCCAGATAACTTGCGATGCAGAGAATCAGTAGGAGCCCGCAGTAAAAAAGAATGCCGGACAGGGTAAGCGTCCCGGCCGTAAAACGGTCAATCAGCTTTTGAAAATAACTGACACTGTAATTCGCCAGAAAGGATAAGCCGATGCCCAGTATAATATAAATTATGATCCATATTTTATTTTTCTTTATTATTTCCTGTAAATATTTCATATCTGTACTCCTGTACCTTCTGTGATTTATAAAGCAGCAGAATAAGTACAGTTATGCCTGCCGGCAAAGATATGGATGCACAGGCTGCAGCTCTTTCTGAGTCTGGGCCTGAACTATAGTACTCAGTACAATCTGCCGACAGATTACATAAACTGTACTGAGCTGATACCTCGTTCGTGTCTCAAAAGATCTCACCTCCTGAAATAGGGTAATTATCCAAAAGCTGGAAAAGCCTGGCGGTTATTATTGTGTCTGTTGATTTGAGGTCTGGCAGGACAACACTTCATTGAGGCTTTTTCCCATTTTATCCTCAAAATATTTCTGCAGCTCCAGATGCTTGTCCCATTTTTTCTGGGGATAGAAGCCATACCTGTTTTTTACGTCGCTCATTCGCGTGACTATATCCGCGGGGCCTTCGGCCATGGCAATGCTGTCGCACAGCTGGATCAGCCTGTCATAATCGTCGTAATCAAAGGAAGCGATGAGGTTCAATATTCGCTGATAATCCGCTTCCGAAACATCCGGCTTTCCGATATAGGTATGTATATCCTTTTCGGCAAAGGAATGGGTAAGGCTGATACGTGCGGGTTCGTCGAAGCCCAGCGTCATGAGATAGTCATAGCCATCGATGACATGGGCCAGCTGTGTCACGCCGAAGCGTCTTCCGATATCATGGAGAAGGCCGAGGATAAAGGCTTTTTCGCTGTCCATGCCGGGGCAGCAGGCGGCGATTTTTTCCGCACATTCCGCGGTGACGAGGGAATGGGCTTTCCACGGTCCTGGATTTAGTTCATAGGCTTCATTCAACAGTTGCATTGAGGTGGTTCTGTCAGGTATCATTGGTCTTCCTCCATTGAATAGTTCAGTTTCACATGTCAGCGCATATAAAAAACGGAATATATAAAAATCCCCGCAGGCCTTTTTGGCCTTTGGGGATTTTTGGCCTTCTGGGAAAAACTGAGATCAGCGGTTAATCCCGTTTCACTATTGCAGCACAGCCCATTCCGCCGCCAACGCAGAGGGTGGCAAGGCCGGTCTTTGCATCGCGCTTCTGCATTTCATGGAGAAGCGTAACCAGGATACGGCAGCCGGAGCAGCCTACGGGGTGTCCCAGGGCGATTGCGCCGCCATTTACATTCAGCCTGCTCAGATCAAAGCCCAGATCATGTCCCACTGCCACGGACTGGGCGGCGAATGCTTCGTTTGCTTCAATCAGGTCAAAATCCCCGATTTCCATGCCGGTTTTCTTCAGAACCTTTCTGGTGGCGGCAACGGGTCCGATTCCCATTATAGAAGGATCCACGCCTGCCAGTTCTCCGCCGATCCAGGTAGCCATGGGGGTAACGCCCAGCTCCTTTGCCTTTTCCTCGCTCATGACGATGATGGCTGCAGCGCCGTCGTTGATGCCGGAAGCGTTTCCTGCGGTCACAAGTCCGCCGTCTCTTTTGAAGGCCGGTTTTAATTTGGCAAGGCCTTCTGCGGTAACGCCCTTTCTGGGGCCTTCGTCCGTATCAACAATAACGGAACCTTTTTTCGTCTTTACTTCAACGGGCACGATTTCATCCTTAAAACGTCCCTCTTCCATAGCCGCTTCACATTTCTGCTGGCTGTTTGCAGCGAATTCATCCAGCTGCTCCCGGGTCAGTCCCCACTGGTCACAGATATTCTCTGCGGTCATACCCATGTGGTAGCCATGGAAGGCATCGGTAAGGGCGTCCTTGAGAAGCGCATCCTCCAGGGGGGCGTTGCCCATGCGGTAGCCGTAACGGCCCTGCTGTACCAGATAAGGTGCGCGGGACATGTTCTCCGTACCGCCGGCAACGATGATATCAGCGTCGCCGCAGGCAATCAGCTTGGCGGCCAGATTGACACAATGAAGTCCGGAGCCGCACAATACGTTAATTGTGGTTGCAGGAACCTCCACAGGGATACCGGCGTTTACGGCGGCCTGTCTGGCGACATTCTGCCCCTGTCCCGCCTGGATAACGCAGCCCATATATACCTCGTCAACCATTTCAGGCTTTACTCCTGCCCTGTTCAGGGCCTCCTTAATCACGATAGTGCCCAGGTCAGCTGCGGGTACAGTGGAAAGCGCGCCGCCCATAACGCCGATTGCGGTTCTGCAGCCGCCGGCCAAAACAACTTTTCTGCTCATTATTTCCTCCATTCTGCCAGGTTACGGCAAGTATTTGATATAGATTGATGTAATATCTGCAGCTGCGGGAAATTGAGCCTTCCAAAATCGGGCAGCCGTAAAATGCTTCCTGTCTGGTTCTGAAAAAACCTTCGGAGGCAGACAGGCTCTTCAGGCCTTATTTTACCATGCTGAATGGCAAAATACAATAAAACGGAAATTTTCGGTCTTCTACGTCCTTCGCCGTCAAGTGCCGTTCAAAGAAATAATTCAGGATTCTTCTATGGAAAAAGCCCGGTAATCAGAGTAAGATAAGAGTAAAGACACAGTAAAACAGCATGACGGGAACAGGGGGGCTTTTAATGGGGAAAATAAGCCGTAAAAACTGGATTTTAATCTGGATATTGGGGATGACGGGGCAGATCTGCTGGAATATTGAAAATTCCTGGTTCAATACCTTTGTTTATGACAAAATTGCGCCGGAGCCGGCGATTGTGTCCTGGATGGTGGGTGTGAGCGCTGCTGTTTCCACATTCTGCACATTCCTGGTGGGCACATGGGGAGACAGAAAGGGGAAAAGAAAGCCTTTTATCTGCATCGGGTATATTCTCTGGGGAATTTTTACCTTTATTTTCGGGGCTACGGAAATGATACCCAAGAACCCTCTGTTCATTGCGGCCGCATGCGTTGTGCTGGCGGATGCGGTTATGAGCTTTTTTGGCTCCGTGGGAAATGACGGCGGCTTCGGGCCGTGGACGACGGATATTTCCAATGAACATAACCGGGGAAAGCTGGGAGGCGCACTGGCGGTTATGCCCGTGTTCGCCACCATATTCGGCGCGGTGGTTTCCGGGCTTATTATCGATCAGATTGATTTCTTTGCCTTTTTTGGCCTGATGGGCGGCCTGGTGGCTGTGGTGGGCGTCATGGCCCTGTTTACTCTGGAGGATTCGCCCACGCTGCATCCAAAACGGGATGAGAAGGGCTTCTGGCATCAGTTCCTCACCGTGTTCAACTGGGAGACGGTAAGGGGGAATAAAGAGCTGTTCTGGGTTTTTCTGGTGATGACGGTGTACTTTATCGGATTTAATGTTTATTTCCCATACATTACGATTTATTTTGTCAATTATCTGGGATATGACTACGGTATGACCGGGATAATCCAGGGCGTGGGCCTGCTGGCTGCTGCGGTGATGACGATTCCCGCGGCCCGCTTTATTGATAAGGGAAAGGCGCCGCAGGTGATTTTTACGGCGCTTCTGTGCAATACTGCCGGTCTGATACTGGTCAGCCTGTCACAGAACCTGATAATTTTGCTGGCTGGCGTGTTCGGGGCAGGCATCGGCTACATACTTGTGCTCCAGTCTCTGACGGCCTGGATGAAAAATCTGTATCCGGAGGAGCAGAGAGGCCAGTTTGAGGGAATCAAGCAGATTTTCTTCGTCTGTATCCCCATGATAACAGGCCCTGCCATAGCGACGCAGGTAATCAACCGGATGGGAGTGGAAATGGAGGTCAGCGGCACTATGGGCATGGTTCCTGCGCCAAGCCTGTTTCTGGTATCGGCGCTGCTCACATTGTTTACCCTGATTCCGCTGGCAGCGGCGGGACGCCTGCAGAAAGTGAGACAAAGGGGTTAAGAGCCATGGCAAGGCCGGGCAGAATAAGCCCCGCATCCTGGCCGCCATGGAAGAAAGGGGATTGGATATGGAAAAAGAACTGTTGAAAAAAGGGCCGGTACTGGATGAAAAGGGCCGCCCCATACCGGGCTATTCCAGAAAAAGCACGCTGGTGTATGACAGAAAGGCAATCAAGGCGCCTGCGTGGCGCATTAAAGAATGGGATTTTTATCAGATATCCAATGAAAGGCTGTGCCTGCAGTTTACCATAGGACACGCCGCCTATGCGGGACAGGTAAGCCTGATGCTGTTTGATTTTATCAAAGGGGAAAAGCTTCTGGATCTGAATAAAATCCTGGTGCTGCCCTTCGGCTCTCTCCATATGCCGACGGACGCGGAAAAGGACAATACCCTTTCCTATGAAAAGGGCGGCGTTCTCATGCGTTTCCAGACCAAAAACCAGAAGCGTGTCCTGACCTGCCGCTGGGGAAATGTGGAGGTTAAAATCCGCCTGGAACGGCAGAATCCCAATTCTCTGGTGATTAATCTGCCCTTTGACGAATACGCCCGCGCTTTTTATTATAACCATAAAATCAACTGCATGACGGCGGAAGGCTATGTAAAATCCGGGGACAGGGAATGGCGGTTTGACAGAAAAAATTCCTTCGGCATTCTTGACTGGGGCAGAGGCGTGTGGCCCTTCCATAATGAATGGTACTGGAGCAACGGAAGCGGCCGGCTGGACGGAGAGATGTTCGGCTTTAACCTGGGATGCGGCTTTGGCAACACCGATACTGCCAGCGAGAACATGCTTTTTTACAAAGGCAAGGCCCATAAGCTGGGGAAGGTGGACTTCAGGCTGGGAGACAAATATATGGATCCCTGGCATCTGACGGACAGGGAAGGACGTCTTGATCTGACGCTGACTCCCTGCTATGACAGAACCACGAGCATAAAGCTGCTCTGGGTAAATAACTGCTGCCATCAGATGTTCGGAAAATTTACAGGAAAGGCGGTGCTTGACGACGGCACATGTCTGGAAATAAAGGATGTGATATCCTTTGCGGAGCATGCCGTAAATAATTGGTAAAGAGAAGACAGGCAACAGTTCAGCAGGCAGAGGCGCGGCCGTCTGCCGGAAAGGAGTGACTATGGATTGGAGAGAAATACTGAAAACCAATGTGACGCATGCCGGGGAACTGGAAGACATTATGCACTTGCACGGGGAGCATGAGCAGGAGGTGGAGCGGATTTTAGAGCGCTTCCCCATGTCGGTCCCGCGCTATTACCTGTCACTGATTGATTGGAACAATCCGAAGGATCCCATCCGGCGTATGTGCATCCCCTCTCTGGAAGAAAACGACATGACGGGGAAGTTTGATACCAGCGGGGAAGCGGAAAACACCAGACTTCCGGGCCTGCAGCATAAATACGGGGAAACCGCCCTGATCCTGTCCACTCACCGGTGCGCCATGTACTGCCGGCACTGCTTCAGGAAGCGCCTTGTAGGTATCAGCGAGGAGGAGACGGCGGATAATTTTGAGAAAGCGGCAGATTATATCAGGGAGCATAAGGAGATAAGCAATGTGCTTATTTCCGGGGGAGATGCGCTGCTTAACAGCAATGAGGCTCTGGAACACTTCCTGGATGTGCTTTCATCTATGGAGCAGCTGGATTTTCTTCGTATAGGGACGCGTACGCCGGTTACTTTTCCTTTCCGGATCACCCTGGATCCGGAGCTTGTGGAGCTGTTGAAACGTTATGACAGGAAAAAGAAAATCTATGTGGTGACGCAGTTCAATCATTCTGCGGAAATAACGGAGGAATCAGAAAAAGCGGTGAGGATGCTCCTTGACGCGGGCATTTCCGTGAAAAATCAGACGGTGCTGCTGCGGGGTGTAAATGATGACCCCGATGTGCTTGGGGGGCTGCTTAAAGGACTGACGGCTATTGGCGTGATTCCTTATTATATTTTCCAGTGCAGGCCCGTTTCGGGAGTGGGAACCCATTTTCAGGTGCCGATCCTTAAGGGTGCGGAGATTGTGGAGCGTGCGAAACAGATGCAGAACGGTTTCGGAAAGGGCTTTAAATATGTCATGTCCCACCGTACCGGAAAAATAGAAATCCTTGGCGTGTGGGAGGACGGAAGAATGCTGTTTAAATACCACCAGGCCAAATATGATGCGGACCGGGGCAGGATTTTTGCCGTGAAACTTGGAGAAAACCAGACCTGGCTGCCGGACGGCCTCTGCGGCGCGGGCGAGGTTTGACAACCGGACATGATTGTGATAATCTGAAGTTAATCGGCCGGAGGGCCGGCCAGACTTTTATAAACGTATAAAAGCAGTGAAGAAGAGAGTACATTCAGGGAAGCCTTACAGAGAAGATCCCGCAGGCGGGGAGCGCCGTCTGCAGCTGCGAGGGATCAGGCCAAAGCGGATGGAATATGGCTTCGGAGCAGCGCACCGAACCGCCGGGACAGCCGGGGGCAAGGCTGCGACAGGCGCCGCCTGTTACAGCGGCAGGGTAGAAAAAGCCGAGTCCATGTCAATGAGCACAGAAGGCAGGCTTTACGTACCCGGAGAGACCGTATCCGCGAGGATAGGGTGAACAGAAGTGGTACCGCGGGTGTAGGCTCGTCTTCTTATTTTTTGACTAAAGCTTAAAAATAAGAGGGCGGGCTTTTGTTGACGTGGGGAAAGAAAGGAAAGGAGTATTTTAGAAAATGAGTAAAGGAAAGTATTATATTACTACCGCCATTGCCTATACCTCAGGCAAACCGCACATTGGAAACACCTATGAGGCCGTGCTGGCGGACAGCATTGCCAGATTTAAAAGAAAAGACGGCTACGATGTATTTTTCCAGACAGGAACGGACGAGCATGGACAGAAAATCGAGCTGAAGGCCCAGGAAGCCGGTGTGACGCCGCAGGATTATGTGGACGGCGTGGCAGGGGAGGTGAAGGGCCTGTGGGATCTCATGGGAACCTCCTATGATAAATTTATCCGTACCACAGATGAGGATCATGTAAAGCAGGTACAGAAGATTTTCAAACGCCTGTATGATCAGGGGGATATTTACAAAGGACATTACGAAGGCCTTTACTGTACCCCCTGCGAGTCCTTCTGGACCGAATCCCAGCTGGTAGACGGCAAGTGCCCGGACTGCGGCAGAGAAGTAAAGCCCGCCCAGGAAGAGGCCTATTTCTTCAAAATGAGCAAATATGCGGACAGGCTGATTAAGCATATTAACGACCATCCGGAGTTCATTCAGCCCGTTTCCCGTAAAAACGAGATGATGAACAATTTCCTTCTTCCGGGCCTGCAGGACCTGTGTGTATCCAGGACCTCCTTCAAATGGGGCATCCCGGTTGATTTTGACGACAGACATGTGGTTTATGTATGGCTGGACGCCCTTACCAACTATATTACCGGCATCGGCTACAATGCGGACGGAGACAGCAGCGAACAGTATAAGAAGCTGTGGCCCGCGGACCTGCATCTGATCGGAAAGGACATTATCCGTTTCCATACCATCTACTGGCCTATTTTCCTCATGGCGCTGGGAGAGCCGCTGCCGAAACAGGTATTCGGACATCCCTGGCTGCTTCAGGGCGACGGCAAGATGAGCAAGTCCAAGGGAAATGTAATGTATGCGGACGACCTTGTGAACTTTTTCGGCGTGGATGCCGTCCGTTATTTCGTGCTTCATGAAATGCCCTTTGAAAACGACGGCGTTATCAGCTGGGAGCTGATTGTGGAAAGAATCAACTCCGATCTGGCCAACACGCTTGGCAACCTGGTAAACCGTACGATTTCCATGAGCAATAAATATTTCGGCGGCGTGGTGGAGGACAGAGGCGCTGCGGAAGCTGTGGACGAGGATCTCAAGTCCGTGGTGACCGGCACCTATGCAAAGATCTGCGCGAAAATGGAGGAGCTGCGTGTGGCTGACGCCATGACGGAGATTTTCTCCCTGTTCAAACGCTGCAACAAATATATTGATGAAACAGAGCCCTGGGTACTGGCAAAGGATGAAGCAAAGAAGGACCGTCTTGCCACCGTCCTTTACAACCTGGTAGAAAGCATCACCATCGGCGCTTCCCTGCTGGAGCCGTATATGCCCGAAACCTCTGCCAGGATTGCACAGCAGCTGAACACTGTCCTTCCTTCCTTTGAGGAATGCGCTGTTTTCGGCCATTACCCCAGCGGGAACAAAGTGACGGATCAGCCGGAAATCCTGTTTGCAAGACTGGATGCAAAGGAAGTGGTGGAAAAGGCGGAAGCCATGTTTGCCGCAAGGAAGGCGGAGACAGAAGGCCCTGCTGAGGAAGAAGCCGGGGAAGAACAGCCCGCGGTGATAGATATCGAAAGAAAACCGGAAATCACGTATGATGATTTTGCAAAGCTGCAGTTCCAGGTAGGGGAAATCATCGCCTGCGAGGAAGTGAAGAAGTCCAGGAAGCTTCTCTGCTCCCAGGTACGCATCGGCAGCGAGGTAAAACAGATCGTATCCGGCATCAAGTCCAACTATTCCGCAGAGGAAATGGTTGGTAAGAAGGTTATGGTTCTGGTGAACCTGAAGCCTGCAAAGCTGGCGGGCATCGTATCCGAGGGCATGCTCCTGTGCGCTGAGGACGCGGAAGGGAACCTGGCGCTGGTAGCTCCCGAAAAAGAGATGCCGGCCGGCGCGGAAATCTGTTGAGAAGCAGCAGTATAAGGGAACGTTTTTAGGGGGAGATACGGTAAAGGAGGGTTACGCAATGGAAAAAAAGGAATTTTATTACGACTCCAGAGATGGACTCACAAAGATCCATGCTGTGGAATGGCTGCCCGAGGGCAGGCCGGTATGCATTCTGCAAATTGTCCACGGTATGGCCGAATACATTGACCGTTACCACAGACTGGCCGTTTTCCTGGCGGAAAAAGGCATCCTGGTGGTGGGAAATGATCATCTGGGCCATGGAAAGAGCATATATAATAAGGGGGATGAAAAGCACACCGGCAGCAGCCATCCCTACGGCTATTTCTGCAGCCAGGATCCTGCAACCACGGCGGTTAAGGATGTCCACCGCCTGAAAAAAATGATCCAGGAGGAAAATCCCGGCGTCCCCTATCTGATGCTGGGACACAGCATGGGCTCCTTCATCCTCAGGAATTACCTGTGTGCTTACGGCACCGGGATTGACGGCGCAATCATCATGGGAACCGGGATGCAGCCCAGGGCCCTGCTGGGCTTTTCCAAAAAGCTGGTGAAGTTCCTCACCGTTTTCCAGGGAGAAAAGCATAAAAGCGCCCTGGTTAACGCACTTGCCTTCGGCAGCTACAATAAGAAAATTTCCCACCCCGTATCCGCTATGGACTGGCTTTCCAGGGATTCCGTGGAGGTTGCAAAATACAATGAGGATCCTCTCTGCGGCTTCACCTTTACCCTTGGGGGCTTTGCCACGCTCTTTGAACTGATTGACCGCCTCCATGACAAAACGCGCCTGGAAAAAATGCCGAAAAACCTGCCCGTACTCTTCATGTCAGGAACGAAAGATCCGGTGGGGGACTATGGAAAAGCTGTGGAAGGCGTATATCGTTCCTTCCGGGAGCTGGGCATGACGAACGTGAATATCAAGCTGTATGAAGACGACAGACACGAGCTGGTAAACGAAAGCGACCGGGAAATGGTGTGGAAGGATATCTATGAATGGGTCAGGCGCACCGCGTCCGCTAAAAATTCATAAATCGCAACCGCCGGCAACAGCCCCGGTAAATAAGAAGGAAGTAATATATTGGAAAGAAACAGAACCAGTCAAAGATTCAAAAATAAAAACCATAAGAAACACGCACCTGCCATAGGCACAGCCCTGCTGGCCGCCTTACTCCTGACCGCAGCGCCCGCCACGGAAATATCCGCCGGGCAGCTGCAGCCGGGAAATGAGGCGCTTCATACGGAGCCCTCCCAGGATCTGGAATCCATCCTCACCGACGACCAGAAAGCCCTCCTGGAAAAAATGAAAGAAAAGCTGGCCGCAGGAGAACTGGAAACTGACGAGGATATTAACAGCGCAATCACCGAATGCGAAGAAGAGCTGCAGATCACACTGACCGATGATCAGAAGGACCAGATCGCCGCTCTCATCAAACAGATAAATCAGCTGGGGCTTGATCCTGACGCCATTCTTTCCAAAGCCCAGGAGCTTTATGAAAAATATGGAGATCAGCTGAAAGAAAGCGCCGATGCAGCCATTCAGGAAAACGTGGTGGAACCCGTGAAAGAAGCCGTCGTGGAAGGCGCCAAATCCGCAGTCCGCGACTTCTTCCACGACATGGTTGACAGTATTAAAAGCTTTTTTGCCAGGATGCTGCCCTGATCCTGACAACAAAAGAATAAAAAAAGAGCCTTTGAGTACACTAAACAAAAATAAAAGTATGTTTAGGGGAAAGGAAGGCTTTTTTTATGAGAATCGCTTTTTTCAGCACAAAACCGTATGATCGCATCTGGTTTGAACCGATGGCGAAGGATTACGGATATGAAATATATTTTATTGAACTGCCCTTCAGTGAGGAGACGGTTTTTCTGGCAAAGGGCTATGATGCCGTCTGTATTTTTGTAAATGACCATGTGAATGCGCAGATGATAGACACGCTCCATGAAATGGGGGTAAAGGCGCTGCTTCTGCGCAGCGCGGGATATAACCATGTGGACACCCGGGCTGCGAAAGGAAAAGTAGCGGTACTGCGCGTGCCCAGCTATTCGCCCGAAGCGGTTGCCGAATTTGCCATGGCAATGCTGCTTACCGTCAACCGTTTTACCCACAAAGCCTACGGAAGGACCCGTGAATTCAACATGAATATCAACGGCCTCATGGGAACCGATCTGTATCATAAAGTAGCGGGCGTCATCGGAACGGGAAAAATCGGCCAGGCCATGATCCGCATTTTCCATGGCTTCCGCATGAACGTGCTCGCCTATGACCCCTATCCCAACTCCAATCTGGACGTGCAATATGTCAGCCTGGAGGAGCTCCTTTCCAAAGCAGATTTTCTGTCCCTCCACTGCCCGCTTACCCCGGACACCCACCACATCATCAACGAAAAAACCATATCCATAATGAAAGACGGCGCCTACCTGGTCAACACCTCCCGCGGCGGCCTCATTGACACCCAGGCCCTGATCAACGGCCTCCTGGCTAAAAAATTCGGCGGCGTCGGCCTGGACGTATACGAGGAAGAGGAAGGCCTCTTTTACGAAGACTGCTCAGACGAAATCATCCAGGATGACAACCTGGCAAGGCTCACCACCTTCCCCAACGTCCTCATCACCTCCCACATGGGCTTCTTCACCGTAGAGGCCATGCAGTCCATCGCCCACGAAACCCTGGAAAACGCCTACGCCCTCGAAAACAACCTCACTTTGAAAAATTTGGTGGAGTAGGGATGTGGCCTCCCGGTCTGTGAGAGCCAGCGGTTCCTGTGGCGTA
>NZ_KE992766.1:0-432 GCF_000466465.2 Clostridium sp. KLE 1755 | reverse complement strand
CCGCCCCAAAATCACAAACCATCTCCTCGGGAGGAACGCTTCCAATATAAACCTGATATCCAGAAATACGTTCTCCGCCAAATTTCAGGATATATATTACCAAAAAACTAAAAAGTCTGACATTAATCATTCTTATTATTTCCGAACAAACCCAAACCTTCCGCATTCTCCGCTTTTTTACCTGAAAAAAATGTGCAGTAGAACGCGGCCACTTCCTCTGTGAGAGCCAGCGGTTCCTGTGGCGTAAGGCCGGGGCGGGCGTTGTGGTTGGGAAAGGGCGGCGGCCTGCGGGGCAGGTGTTTTTTCATGTACCAGTCAGACCGGGCATTTCGATGAACCTTGGCAAAAATTGTTTCAGGAGAGCCTTCAACAATTTTAAGTTTCATCTCCATGGTCTGAAAAGGTACATGAAAAAACACCTGCCCCGCAGGC
>NZ_KE992765.1:0-41408 GCF_000466465.2 Clostridium sp. KLE 1755 | reverse complement strand
ACAGCAAACCCTGCCCGGCAAGGGGACGGTTCAACAAACTCCCGAGAGGCCACCTCCCCAAGCCACCAAGAAATTCAGGCCTTCTAAGAGAGGAAGGGAATATGGGCAAGACAGCATTTATTTTTCCGGGGCAGGGTTCCCAGTATATAGGCATGGGAAAAGATTTTTATGAGCAATTCCCCGTAGCCAGAGATGTATTTCAGGCGGCTTCAGAGGCATCAGGGCTGGATGTGGCGGCTCTTTGTTTTGAAGAAAATGAACAGATTAACATTACGGAATATACACAGATCGCCATGCTAACCGTGGAGACGGCGATTCTGAAGGTACTGGAGGAGATGGGCCGCAGGCCGGATGTGGCGGCAGGCCTGAGCCTGGGAGAGTACGCGGCCCTGGCAGCAGCGGATGTGATGGACTTAAAGGATTTGTTTTACTGCGTTCGCCAAAGAGGGATTTTCATGCAGGAGGCGGTTCCTGTGGGCGGAGCCATGACAGCGGTTCTGGGGCTGGGCAGTGAAACCATAGTACAGGCTTGCGGGGAAATTGATGGCATGGTAAGCGTTGCCAATTATAACTGCCCCGGCCAGACCGTGATTACCGGAGAAGAGGCGGCCGTGAATGCGGCGGCTGAGAAGCTGAAAGCCATGGGAGCAAAGCGCTGCGTGCCCCTGAAGGTAAGCGGGCCGTTCCATTCCCCGATGCTTTCCGGCGCGGGAGAGAAGCTGGGGGAGGTTCTGGAAAAAATCACGCTGAAGAAAATTGCGGTGCCCTATCTTTCCAACGTGACAGCGGATTATGTTACGGATACGGCACAGATAAAAGAACTTTTGGTAAAGCAGGTATCAAATTCCGTCAGATGGCAGCAGTGCGTGGAACGCATGATTGCAGACGGCGTGGATACCTTTGTGGAAATCGGGCCGGGAAAATCCCTGTCGGGTTTTATGCGTAAAATCAACAGGGATGTAACCGTTATTAATATAGAGAAAAAGGAAGATCTGGAGAAGCTGTAAGGAAAATGGACAGTTCCTATCCTGATAAGCTATTGCAGTTAACTAAGAAAGACGGGGAAAAGTAGAATGCTGGAAGGAAAAACAGCGCTGGTGACCGGAGCGGGACGGGGAATCGGAAGACAGATTGCCCTGACGCTTGCGGAAGAGGGCGCAGATGTTATTGTAAACTGTAACGCAAGCTGTGAACAGGCGGAGAAAACAGCAGAAGAAATCAGAAAACTGGGAAGAAGGGCGGAGGTGCTTCAGGCTTCCGTGGCTGATTTCCAGGCCTGCGGGGATATGGTGAAGAAAGCGCTGGAGCTTTTCGGGCACATTGATATCCTGGTGAACAATGCGGGCATTACCAGGGACAATCTGGTGATAGGCATGAAGGAAGAGGATTTCGATGCGGTAATTGATACCAATTTGAAGGGAACCTTCAATACTATCCGTCATTTGTACCGTAACTTTATGAAGCAGAAGAGCGGCAGGATTATTAATCTCTCCTCGGTTTCCGGCGTGCTGGGAAATGCGGGGCAGGCAAACTATGCCGCCAGCAAGGCCGGTGTGATCGGCCTGACCAAGAGCGTTGCCAAGGAGCTGGCCAGCCGGAACGTGACGGTAAATGCGGTGGCTCCGGGATATATTGAAACGGATATGACTGCGGCAATGAGCGAGGATGCAAAAAAAGCGGTAATATCACAGATCCCTCTGAAAAGAGTGGGAAGGCCGGAGGATGTGGCGGCTTTGGTAGCTTTTCTGGCGGGAGAGGGCGGCGCTTATATTACCGGCCAGGTCATTTCCGTTGACGGGGGAATGGCGATCTGAATTATTTTTAATCCCGCGGGAGCGGGAGGATGGGAGCAGATATGAGCAGAAGAGTAGTGGTAACAGGAATGGGCGCGATTACACCCATCGGACTGTCCGTAGAGGAGTTCTGGGCAGCGGTTAAATCAGGAAAAACAGGCTTTGCACCGATTACGAAATTCGATGCATCGGAATATAAATGTAAGCTGGCGGCGGAAGTGAAGGGTTTTGACCCCAAGAATTATATGGATTTTAAGGCGGCCAAAAGAATGGAGGCTTTCTGCCAGTTTGCGGTGGCGGCATCCAAGGAAGCGATTGCGGATGCGGGACTGGATATGCAGCAGGAGGATCCCTGGCGCGTGGGCGTGGCTGTCGGCTCCGGCATCGGCTCCCTCCAGGCGATGGAGCGCGAGCACAGCAAGCTGCTGGAGAAAGGGCCTAACCGTGTGAATCCCTTTCTGGTGCCCATGATGATCAGCAATATGGCGGCTGGAAACGTATCCATCCAGTTCGGCCTGAAGGGCAAGAGCATCAATGTGGTTACGGCCTGTGCGACGGGAACCAACTGCATCGGGGAAGCATTCCGTACCATCCAGTACGGGGATGCGGACGTGATGGTGGCGGGAGGCGCGGAAAGCAGCATTTCCCCTATCGGCGTTTCCGGTTTTACGGCGCTCACAGCCCTCAGTACCTGTGAGGATCCTTCCAGATGTTCCATTCCCTTTGACAAGGAAAGAAGCGGCTTCGTTATGGGAGAGGGCGCGGGTGTTGTCATCCTGGAGGAGCTGGAGCATGCCAGGAAAAGAGGCGCCAGAATCTATGCGGAGGTAGTGGGCTACGGCTGTTCCTCCGATGCATTTCATATCACCTCACCTGCGGAGGACGGCTCCGGGGCGGCAAAGGCCATGGAATGCGCGGTGCAGGACGCAGGCGCGGCGCTTACGGATATTACCTATATCAATGCCCACGGCACAAGCACCCACCTGAACGATCTGTTTGAAACGAGGGCGATTAAGCTGGCCTTCGGGGAGCAGGCTTCCCGCATCCGCATCAACTCCACCAAATCCATGGTAGGGCATCTGCTTGGCGCGGCAGGGGCGGTTGAGTTTATTACCTGCGTGAAGGAATTGCAGGAGGGCTTTATTCATGCTACAGTAGGGTATCAGATACCGGATGAGGAATGTGACCTCAATTACTGTAAAGAGCCTGTGGAGGAAGAATTTACCTATGCGCTTACCAACTCCCTGGGCTTTGGGGGGCACAACGCGAGCCTTCTGGTGAAAAAATTCGTGGAGTAGGAGGAAAGCCTTATGCAGCTTTCAACAAAACAAATTATGGAAATCATCCCCCACAGACAGCCTTTTCTGCTTCTGGATACCATTGAGGAGCTGGAGCCGGGCGTGCGCGCGGTGGGAAAAAAATGCGTGACCTATAACGAGCCTTTTTTTGCGGGCCATTTTCCAAAGGAGCCGGTGATGCCGGGAGTGCTTATCATGGAAGCGCTGGCGCAGGCGGGGGCAGTGGCGATACTCAGCCAGCCTGAAAATAAAGGAAAACTGGTGCTGTTTGGCGGTATTGATGGCGCCCGTTTCAAAGGCAAGGTGGTTCCGGGTGACGTGCTCATGCTGGAAACAGAAATTATCAAGGTAAAAGGCCCGGTGGGCGTGGGCAGTGCAAAGGCCACTGTCAACGGAAAGCTGGTGGCAAAGGCGGAGCTGACCTTTGTTGTCACTGCGCCGGAAAAAGCCTGAGAAGGGACCGGAAAAGTAAAATGATCAAGCAATTGCAAATCGGGGATTTAACGGCGAGGTTTCCTGTGATACAGGGGGGCATGGGCGTGGGAGTCAGCCTTTCGGGGCTGGCCGGCGCAGTGGCCGCGCAGGGTGGTATCGGCATAATCTCCACGGCACAGATCGGCTATCGTGAGCCGGATTACCAGGTAAATCCCCATACCGCCAATCTGCGTGCGGTAAAAAAGGAAATCCGGAGAGCTAAGGAGCTGGCGGCCGGCGGTATTGTGGGCGTAAATATTATGGTGGCCACAAAAGGCTATGAGGATTACGTAAAGGCTGCTGCGGAAGCCGGCGCGGATCTGATTATTTCCGGCGCCGGACTGCCTGTGACGCTGCCGGAGGCCGCCTCCGGCGTACAGCGGGAGGACGGGGAAATCCGCCAGGCAAAGCTTTCTCCCATCGTCTCCAGCGTGAAGTCGGCAAATGTCATCATGAAATACTGGATGAAAAAGTACAATTACCTGCCGGATTTGGTGGTGATCGAAGGGCCTCTGGCCGGCGGCCATCTGGGTTTTGACAGGAAACAGCTTGAGGATATCGAAGGGATGCATTATGAAGAAGAGGTCATGCGTATCCTGGAGGCCGTAAAAGCCTTTGGAAGGGCCGGAAACAGGGAAATCCCGGTAGTAATGGCCGGAGGCGTCTATACGGGCGCAGAAGCCCGCAAATGGCTGGATATGGGACTTGACGGCGTCCAGATGGCCACCCGGTTTGTGACGA
Source organism: Clostridium sp. KLE 1755 (assembly GCF_000466465.2). Taxonomy (NCBI): domain Bacteria; kingdom Bacillati; phylum Bacillota; class Clostridia; order Eubacteriales; family Clostridiaceae; genus Clostridium; species Clostridium sp. KLE 1755. Next base: position 37,102 of record NZ_KE992765.1, on the reverse strand, counting down.
CGGTGGAATGTGATGCCCATCCTGCCTTTAAACAGGCTTATATCAACGCGGAAAAGGAAGATATCGTGCTGGTAAAGAGCCCGGTGGGGATGCCGGGACGCGCCATCCGCAATGCATTTTTGGAAAGAACGGCAAAAGGGCCGGTTCCCCATGGCAGATGCCATGGCTGTATTAAAACCTGTAAACCGCAGGAGACGCCCTATTGTATTACGGAAGCGCTGGTGAATGCGGTAAAGGGAGATGTGGATAACGGTCTTCTTTTCTGCGGAAGCAACGCTTACAGGGCACAAAGGATAGAAAGCACGGCGGATATTTTTGCGGAGCTTGCGTCCGCTTTTGAATAAAATGGATTGACACTGTCAGGTACACTGACGGTATATCAGACAGGAATATGGCCCCTTTCGGCCGTATGCCCGCCGCGGCGGGCAGATGGGAGCAGATATGACGAGCAGAATAATAGGAACGGGAAGCTGCCTTCCGGAAACCATCATAACCAACGACTGGCTTTCCGAAAGAATGGACACCTCGGATGAGTGGATTACCAGCCGGACGGGGATACGGGAGAGACGGCTTGTCAGGGAAGAAACCACTGCGGATATGGCGGAACAGGCTTCCAGGCTGGCCCTGGAGCAGGCGGGAATTGCACCGGAGGATCTGGATTTGATTGTGGTAGGCACGATTACGGCGGATCATGTGACTCCTTCCGCGGCCTGTGAGCTGCAGGCGCGTCTGGGGGCAAAAAAAGCGATGGCTTTTGATATTAACGCTGCGTGTTCCGGATTTTTGTTTTCACTGGAAACTGCGGATGCGTTTCTTGGAACAGGGCGTTTTCAGAACGCTTTGGTCCTGGGGGCGGAAACTCTGTCAAGAATTATGGACTGGACGGACAGGAGCACCTGCGTCCTGTTCGGAGACGGCGCGGGCGCTGCGGTGCTTGCCCGGGAGGAAACAGGGATTTTAAGCTTCGATCAGGGCTGCGACGGTGTCAGGGGAAGCGCGCTGGTCTGCCGCGGCAGAGGGAATAACAACCCGCTGGTGGCAACCGGAAACGAACCGGATTATGTGCATATGGACGGCCAGGAGGTCTATAAATTTGCGGTGACCACGGTTCCGGCATCCATACATAAGGCTCTGGAACAGGCGGGACTGCAGGCGGAGGATATCAAATATTTTTTCCTGCACCAGGCGAATCTGCGGATTATCCAGTCCGTAGCGAAAAGACTTCATATTTCTGTGGATAAGTTCCCGGTAAGCCTGGATCATTGTGGAAATATCTCCGCGGCCAGCGTGCCGATCCTGCTGGATGAGATCAACAGGAAGGGATGCCTTTCCCGCGGGGATAAAATCGTGCTCTGCGGCTTCGGCGCCGGGCTTTCCTGGGGGACAGCAGTGATGGAGTGGTAAGCAGTGATGGAGTGGTAAAAAATACAGCGATGAACGCGCGGAACGGTTATAAAATTTATAACTATTCAGTTGATGCGGCGGGAAATGGAAAAGTTGAAAGAAACCTTTTCCGTTTCCTGCCTTTATTTTGTGAAAAATACCGCTTGTGTTTCAAGATAAATATGTTAATATAAATTATAATTAATGTATATTTATACAGTTTTATTTTTGTAAGGCGCGTAAAAGCGCGAGGAGGAGAGAGTAATTATGAAAAAATTTTTAGCAACAGCACTGGCTGTATGCATGACGGTATCCCTTGCCGCATGCGGAAGCAGCGCACAGGGAACTACAACTACAAGCGAAGCAGCACCTGAGGCTTCCAGCGCAGCAACAGCCACAGAGGCGGCAAGTGATGCGGCGCCGGAATCCACCGCAGCAGCGGAGACGACGGCAGCAGCAGAGGGCGCAGTGGCAAGTGTTGATGATCTTCCCGGAAAGTCCATCGGTGTCCAGCTGGGAACGACAGGCGATATTTTTGCATCCGATTACGAGGAACAGGGTTCCACAATAGAACGCTTCAACAAAGGAAACGACGCTATCCAGGCGCTTCTGCAGGGAAAGATTGACTGCGTGATGATCGATGAGCAGCCCGCAAAGGCATTCGTAGCCAATACTACAGGACTGAAGATTCTGGAAGAGCCCTTCGCAGAAGAGGATTATGCCATCTGTGTTTCCAAGGACAACGCAGAGCTGACCGCCAGCATTAACGAGGCGCTTGCGAAGCTGAAGGCCGACGGAACGCTGGATAATATTGTAAAGAACTATATCGGGGATGACACCAAGGGACAGTTCCCTTATGAATCTCCTGCTGACGTGGATCGTTCCAACGGTACTCTGGTAATGGCAACCAACGCTTATTTTGAGCCTTATGAATTCTATCAGGGAGACAAGGTGGTTGGAATTGATGCTGATATGGCACAGGCAGTATGCGACGTACTGGGCTATGAGCTGAAGATTGAAGACATGGAGTTTGACTCCATTATCAATGCAATCCAGTCCGGCAAGGCTGATATCGGGGTTGCGGGCATCACAGTTACAGAGGATCGTCTGCAGAGCGTTGACTTTACCGATTCCTATGCGAGCTCCAAGCAGGTTATTATTGTGAAAGAGTGATAATGGCATGGCGCGGTAAATGCGTTGAGTTAATGAAAATGATTTGGGAGAGGATTTTTCTCCCGGGCAGAGTGTGTATGATACAGGCGGACCCATGAAATACCATGGGCCCGTTTGTTGCGCATCAGCCAGACCTTATCAGCGTGTCTGACAACGCGTGGCTGGTGTACAAGTTAGTGCAGTTTTTTGATGGGTAGTAAAAATATACTAAGGAGAAATGGCGGAGGGTATTTAGATGCAAAATTTTTTGGATCAGTTTTATCTGAATTTCATTAAGGACGACCGTTGGAAGTATCTGACGGACGGACTGAAGACTACGCTGCTGATTACTTTTTTTGCAGTGATTCTTGGTCTGGTTCTGGGCTTTCTGGTGGCGATTGTCCGTTCCAGCGCAGTGAAGAGCGGGATAAAGAAGCCTGCGAAAATCAAGGAGAAGGGTGTTTATTTTAGGAAGCTGCTGGGCTATTATCTGTTTAAGCTTGTGGATTTTATCTGCCAGCTTTACCTGACGGTAATCCGCGGTACGCCTACGATGATTCAGCTGCTGATTATGTATTATGTAATTTTCGGAAGCGTTACCATAGATAAAAGGGTGGTGGCGATTCTGGCCTTCGGCATCAACTCCGGCGCATATGTGGCGGAAATCGTGCGTTCCGGCATTATGGCCATTGATATCGGGCAGTTTGAAGCCGGCAGAAGCCTGGGCTTTGGCTATCCGGCAACCATGTGGCATATCATTCTTCCCCAGGCGCTGAAAAATGTGCTTCCCGCGCTGGGAAATGAAATTATCGTGCTCCTCAAGGAAACCTCCATCAGCGGTTACATCGCCCTGACGGATCTGACCCACGGCGGCAATGTTATCCGGAGCCAGACTTATTCCGCATTCATGCCCCTGATTGCCGTTGCAGTGATTTACCTGGCAATCGTATCCCTGCTGGCGGCAGGTGTTTCCAAACTGGAAAGGAGGCTGCGTACAAATGAACGCTGACGGACAGATTTTATTTGAGATCAGGGACCTTTGCAAATCCTTCGGGGATATCTCGGTCCTTAAAAATATCAGCACCACCATATCCCAGGGCGAGGTAGTGGTGATTGTGGGACCCTCCGGTTCCGGCAAATCCACCTTTCTTCGCTCCCTGAACCTGCTGGAGGAGCCTACGGCAGGGCAGATTCTTTTTGAGGGAAAGGATATCACCGATCCCAAGGCCAATATTAACCTGTACCGGCAGCATATCGGTATGGTATTCCAGCATTTTAACCTGTTTCCCCACAAGACGATTCTGCAGAACATGACGCTTGCGCCCATCCAGCTGCTGAAACGTCCGAAAAAGGAAGCTGAGCAGGAGGCCATGCAGCTTCTGGATCGGGTCGGTCTGACGGAAAAGGCCAATGCCTATCCTTCTCAGTTGTCTGGCGGGCAGAAGCAGCGTATCGCCATCGTGCGTTCCCTGTGCATGCATCCGGATGTGATGTTGTTTGACGAGCCTACCAGCGCGCTTGATCCGGAAATGGTCGGAGAGGTTCTGGGAGTTATGTCGGATCTGGCAAGGGACGGCATGACTATGGTCATTGTGACGCATGAAATGGGCTTTGCCAAGGAAGTGGGAAGCCGTGTCCTGTTTATGGATGACGGTATTATCAAGGAAGAGAGCGCGCCGAAGGAATTCTTTGACAATCCGAAGAATCCAAGGCTGCGGGAGTTCCTTTCCAAGGTGTTGTAGGCAGCAGCGGGGCTCTTTGGCGGGACAGGAAGCTGTCTGGTTATGGAAAAAGCCTGGTTATGAAAATATCTGGTTATAAAAATGTCTGATTATAAAAATGTCTGTTTTTGAAAATAGGGATGCCTGTATAAGGAAATGCCGGCGGGAGGCCGGGGCCTTATGCAGGCATTTTTTATGCTTCGGGGAAATATAATGGTAGAAAAAAGGCGGCTGCGCGGACAACGGACAGCTGCGAAAAAAGGGTTTATATGCTGAATTATATTTGGGCGGTTATGATTGCCATAGGGGTTATTTACGGGGCCCTGACGGGCAATATTGAGGCGGTGGCAAACGGGGCGCTGGAGTCCGCGGGTGAGGCGGTACAGCTGTGTATAACCATGGTGGGCATTATGGCGCTTTGGGTGGGGCTGATGGAGATTGCCAAGAATTCAGGGCTGATTGCCTCCATGACAAGGGGGATTCAGCCGTTTGTCAGTTTTTTGTTTCCCAGGCTCCCTAAGAACCATGCGGCAAGGGAGTATATTTCCACCAACATTATTGCCAATATCCTGGGACTGGGCTGGGCCTGCACGCCTGCGGGGTTGAAGGCCATGGAGGAGCTGCAGAAGCTGAATGAGGAGGAGTGCAGGAAAACAGGGAAGTCGCCACATACGGCGAGCAATGAAATGTGTTCCTTTCTTATTCTGAATATTTCATCCCTGCAGCTGATTCCGGTGTCGATTATTGCATACAGGAGCCAGTACGGGAGCGTGAACCCTACGGCGGTGATCATGCCGGGACTGATTGCCACTTTATTTTCTACGATAGTGGGGGTGATTTTTATTAAGGTGATGGACCGGGGGAGGAAGGGGAGCGGGTGATTCTGCTCAAATATTTTTCAGGGATTTCAGAACCTTTAGAATTCTGTCCTGCTCTTCCGGGGGAAACTGATATTTCCGGCGGGAATCCGGTTCAGATAGCTTAGTTCAGTGTGGAGTGATATGCCGGAGAGTATAATCCGGAATCTTTAGAAATTCATGCTGAAAGCTTGTAAATATACAGATTATTTTAGAAATTAATAAAATTATAAAGTAAATTCTGAATATAATTTATAATACTTTAAAATATACTGAGAATTCTGCAAAAGAAGTATTACGATAAATGCAGATGACAGGTCTTTCATTAGTCTATAATAATATGATGTTTATTTACGATATAAGCAGGGGTTTCTGACATATGACCAGGGACTGGCTGGGAAGAGCAGACTGAAAACTGTTATAGGGACAGCAGGCATAAAACATCGAATCATGAACAGGCCGGAGGTTGCATATATTGTTTAGAGAATGACTGCTGAGGTATGCCGTCTATGATGAATGCACTGGCGAATCTGTCAAATATTATTATTCCGGCATTGATATTTTATATTGTGGCGTATGGAGTGATTCACCATACAAATGTATATGAAGATTTCATCAAAGGAGCGGAGGATGGCTTTAAGACGGTAATCCAGATTATGCCCACACTTATCGGGCTGATGATGGCGGTGGGGATCCTGCGGGCATCCGGGTTCCTGGAATTTTTCGGCGGGCTGATCGGGAAGCTTACGGAGCCGATGGGGCTGCCTGCTCCTGTTGTGCCGCTGATTTTTATCAAATTGTTTTCCTCTTCGGCTGCAACGGGACTGGTGCTGGATATTTTTAAAAATTATGGTACGGATTCTTACATAGGCATGATGACATCTATTCTGATGAGCTGCACGGAAACCTGTTTTTACACTATGAGTGTGTATTTTATGGCGGCAAAGGTTACGAAGACCAGATATACCTTGGCTGGTGCGCTGACGGCTACGGCGGCGGGAATTATTGCCAGTATTGTATTGGCAGGGATAATTTGAAAATAAGTTTTTCATTACAAAAGGAACAGGCGGCCCTGTTCCTTTTATGCTCTCAAATATAATAAACGAAATGATGTTTTAAGAAAATGTTATTTAACAAACTTCTGTACATAGCCCATGATAAAGATGAACAATACGATGGCGGGCAGGATGAAGCTTACATAAATACGCGACCACTGAGGGAATTTCACGCCTTTGCCGGAATCAGCTTCCTTAATGAAGTTCTTCCAGCCCCAGCCATAGCGGCTGGTACAGAACAGCAGGTATCCCAGGCTTCCCAGGGGAAGCAGGTTATTGGAAACGATGAAGTCTTCCAGATCCTGAATCGTGGAGCCTGCGCCCAGCGGAGCAATTGCGCTCCAGATATTAAAGCCGAAAACACAGGGCAGGGAAAGCAGAAGGATTAACACGAAGTTGACCGCAACAGCTTTTTTCCTGGTCCATCCGAATAAATCGATGGAAAAGCTTAAAATATTTTCAAATACGGCTATGATGGTGGACAGGGCAGCGAAGCTCATGAAGATGAAGAACAGGGTGCCGAAAATACGTCCGCCGGCCATCTGGTTAAAAATATTGGGCAGGGTTACGAACACCAGTCCGGGGCCTTCTCCGGGATTTACCTGGAAAGCGAAGCAGGCAGGGAAGATGATCAGCCCGGCCAGCAGGGCCACGATGGTGTCCAGCGTGCAGATACGGATGGACTCACCGGTAAGGGTGTGCTCCTTGGCAATATAGCTTCCGAAAATAGCCATGGCGCCGATGCCTAAGCTCAGGGTAAAAAATGCCTGTCCCATGGCAGCGAAGACAACCTCAAACAGGCCATATTCAGTTATTTTATGAAAGTCAGGTATCAGGTAAAAGCGGACGCCTTCGGCTGCGCCGGGCAGGGTAACGCTTCTGATACAAAGGATGATCAGGATAACAAACAGGGAGGCCATCATGAATTTGGTTACGCGTTCCACACCCTTCTGCAGGCCGAGGCTGCATACGAGGAAGCCGATGATTACCGTGACGATCATCCAGAAGGTCATGGAACCGGGCTGTCCGAGCATACCGTTAAAAACGCCGCCCACTTCATCCGGTGTGAGGCCGGTGAACTCCCCGCGTATCATTTTAATGACATAAGCGAGCATCCAGCCGCCTACGGTGGTATAGAACATCATGAGGAGATAGTTGCCTGCAATGGCAAGAATGGCCATGAAATGCCATTTGCTTCCCTTTGGCTCCAATACGTGGAAGCTGCGGGCAGCGGATTTCTGGCTGGCGCGGCCCACTGAAAATTCCATTACCATGATGGGAAGGCCGAGTATTACAAGAAAGACAAGATAGATGAGCACGAAGGCGGCTCCGCCGTATTTTCCGGTAATGTAGGGAAAACGCCATACGTTTCCCAGACCAACGGCACAACCGGCTGAAATGAGGATAAAGCCCAGCCGGGATGAGAACTTTTCTCTTTTTTCCATAAGTTAATTCCCCCTAGAAAATTGTGTGTACTTTAAACAGCATATAAGAGAAGGTGGGGGAAGTCAATAGGGAATTATATCAGTCTGGCAGTAGTTTCTTCGATTTTATTTTATCTAATATGATTACTAAAATATAATAAATCTACAGGATGCTTATTTTCATGATTGGTCTATTGTTTTTTCTATAAGATTAAAGGGATTACCGGGATATACGGCTTGTAGATGCAATCTTCATGTGATATTATTAACTAAGCTTATTTTTTTTATAATTTTTTGTATTTTCTGTATGTTGATACGTTTTGGATGGACAGTGGGAATAAGCAAAATGCATTATTATATAAGAGATTGGAAGAATGACCGTTGTTCGATTGTACATTTTATGTGGAAGGATATACACATGGATAAAAAGGGATTTACATTAATAGAGATGATTGTTGTAATAACGGTTATTGGCGTTCTGGCAGCAATAGCGGTTCCATCATTAATGGCATATATAGATAAAGGAAAAGCGTCTGACTGTGAAATTAACAGGAAGGCGCTGGTTTTGAAGCTTGAAGCAGAACGGGCGCAGTCACCCGGGGCATCGATGGAAGAAATCATTAAAAACAATCCGGAAATACAGTGCCCTGCTGGCGGAATATATACAGCGGTAGATAAGGATACAGTAAAGTGCAGTTATCCGGGGCATGGGCAGGACGGTACGTTCCATGAAGAGGGGGAAACCCAGAATATTGAAATTGGGGAAATTGTGCCTACGTTGACCGAGGAGGAGAATTCTACGGAAGACGTGCAGGAGAGTAGCTCTGCAGAGGGAACAGAAACGGAAAATAATGGGAAACCAGGTGGATTAACAGGAGATAGATGTATTTTTTTGTCACAGGGGTCACAGAAAAAGCAATCGAGTCTCCTGGTAAAAAGTATAGCAGATTTTGCTGAGGATTATCATAAAAAACATCCAAATGCGGAGAAGGTAGAAGAAGGTGACTTTACGGATAATGTATTATGGATTTATGAGGAAGAAAATATATACTATTTTAATCCGGGAAACTGTATTTCTATTACATATTCTAATTCTGAGGATGGTGGATATTCATATCAAGTCAGTATATCTGAAGGAGTGATTCCAGTTACGGCAGATTCAAAAGTTGTGACCGCAGCTGAAATTGGTAATGCGGTGAAAACAGGCGGTATTAGTATTAGTAAAGGTACAATAATTGAAATGGAGAACGAAAAAACCTATTATATTTGCGTCAATGATAAATTTATTAATAAACATAACTGGAAAGGTGAAATAAACAATGATGGAAACAATTCATTGTGTCCACTTACAAATTGTAAATGAACTTTTACCATGCAGGAAAGAGGAGTGCTATGTTTAGCAGAAATGGAAAACAGCGTAAAAAAATACTAAAGATAAATTCCAATGGTTTTACTTTAGTGGAAGTAATAGTCACAATTGTTATTTTGGGGATTTTATTAGCAGGAGGTTTTGTCAGTATTATATCCTGGCAGCACAATGCCCTGTATAACAAAAACAATGAGTACGCTCAGACGATATTTTCTGCGGCACAGTCTGCTCTGGCCCATATGGATGCGGGAGGAAATCTCGGGGAACTGGAAAATTACATAGATAATGGTGGTGAAAATTCCGGAACTGTGCCGGATAGCGCCTTTGAATTAAAAAATAGTCGTTCACTTTCCTATCTTGATATAACTATGGATATGACGGAGGACAGGCTTAAAGAGTCCCAGCTCTATCAGCTTCTGAAAAATTATGTTTATGATAAGGGGATTTTTAATGCAGCAATCCATTTGGAATTTGATGTATCTGATGGTACCGTTTATTCTGTAAGCTATTGTGATAAGGCAAATACATTTGATTATTCAGATAATACCGGTTCAGATGGCCGGACAATGGGAATTAATTTACAGGTTCGTAGAGACGAAGGACAGCGCAGAAAACAGCTTATGGGTTATTATGATACCGATCTGTCCCAGGAGGCTCCTCCCGGGGTTTTCGGTAAACCGTCTATAAGGAAGGTTATGCTGGATAACGAAGAGGCGCTTGTTCTCAGATTTTCCCTCGCTTCGAAGAACCAGCCCTTTATTCTTGATTATTCTTATAGAATAGAACTATTTGATGATAAGAACGGCGGAAAGAAAATATCCTTTATTATTAATGGGAATGATTTGGCGGATTCTGATGGGAATGCCGCAACAACCCATATGGTAAAAACCGAAATTTACAGATATTCTGATGAGGGTGCTTCGGAGGAGCCGGCAGTACTGCCTATTGAGCTTACTATTAATGAAGAAGGTGAAATCTGTATTATTTTGGATGGAGTGGATTATGAAGCGGCGGATATTCTGGATAAGTCACTTCAGAGCAGACCATTTTCCATGAGTTATGCTAATTATAAGAATACATATAGTTTTCTGCGGTTTACCTCTCAGATGACGAAGGAGGAGGACGTAAAGACAGGTATTAATATAGATACACCTTCCATATATGCTAAGGTATCGGCGTTTACCGAGTCTTATGAAGGAAAGCAGATGATATCCAACAGTGAAAATCCTTTTATGGGAAGCCGGAAGGATTCCTCTGACAAAAGGGAGGTTGACTTTACCATAAATAACGCGCGCCATCTCTATAACATAAGATACATGGAGAAGCTTTGCGAGAGAAAGGTAATAAGCTATACCCAGAAGGAAGATTTTACCTGGAGCGGAGAGGATGGTATTGTTGAAGACAGGAAATTGTTTGATACAAAGCTATTAATGCCTGGAATAACATCGGCAGTGGTAGAACCGGACGGAGGAGATTTGGTTAAAACGGATCAGGAGGAAGGGGTGGAAGTTGAGGACCCACCCAAGCCTAAGAAAAATATAGATTATGCGCCATTTCCTGCGATTCCGTATTTAGGAAAAAACAGCACTTATACTGCTGCCGGCAGCTTGTTGAGTGCGGATAAACAGATCCATAGGCTGACGCTTAGAGAGACAAAAACTGCGGGGGAAGGAGATCTTACGGCTGTAAAGCGGTACGCCCTCGGTATTTTCCGGGTTAATTACGGTGAGATAAGCAGACTAAAAATTACAGATGTAAGGGTTGACGGAAAAAGCTATACAGGAACTGTCTGCGGCTTAAACCAAGGTGTCCTTCAGAATATTTCCGTTTCAGAAAGCCAGAAGGATATCAGGGAGATGACTGGCCGCAGCTATGTGACGGGAGTAAGATATGTTGGCGGAATTGCCGGAAGTGATTTGCTTAATGTCGCCAGTGACGAAAATACGGAAGAGGTGATACTGCCGACGGAGGACTATAAGGAACTCAGCAATGCCGCACAAGTATCAGGCGGATATTGTGTTGGTGGAATTGTGGGTGCGAGCGGAGTTGGATCAGAACCGGGGGGAGGAAAAACCACACCGGATAAGGCCGGCTTTATAGACTGCAGTAATACAGGCAGAATTTTGGCCGCGGTAAAAGCTGGTGCCAATGAAAAAGCTGTCTATAAGTATTTGGGCGGTATCGTGGGCTATAAAAAAGGCGGTGCGATAACAGGCTGTACCTCTGTCATGGGGAAAGAAACCCTTGCGGATTTGGAGCATTATGGATTGGTGAATTTATATCCGGATGGGATCCAGGATGTTGAGGGGGATAGTACTTTTATTGGCGATTATATAGGCGGAATAGCCGGATACTGCGAGGATGAATGCCAGGTTTCGAAATGCGAAACCACAGGAGGCATTATTCGGGGAAACCGTTATATCGGAGGCATCATAGGGGGATGGACCTCTGAAGGAGCTCAGGAGAGTATTTTAGATGGGGATGGCAAAAGCAGCGCTGCTGTTGTGATCGGCAAACAATATGTCGGAGGCATTGTAGGATTCAATGCGGCGATTGATAAGGATGGGAAGCCGTTAGAGACAGCACAGAAGAATTTGATTATTCAAAACTGGGAAAATAAAGGCATTGCATATGCTTTCTCGGAATATGCCGGTGGTATTGCAGGCTATAATACAGGCAGTCTGCTTAATTGCTATTCAACACTGGAGATTCCTTCCACAAAATGGGAAACAATATTAAACAATATTAAGAAATGGAATGAAGAAGATGGCCTGGGAGGTAACTATACCGGAGGAATAGCCGGATACAATAACGGAATAATTAAGGCTGAGGATCAAAAGAAGGTTTCCGTTATTGTTTTAGGCAATAATTATACAGGCGGCCTTGTAGGGTATAATGATATTGATGCACAGATGGGGCTTTTATCAAATTATGTCCTGGAGGGCGGTCTGATAGAAGGAAACTGCTTTGTAGGCGGCCTGATAGGCTGTAATACATCAGCAGATATTTATGCGTTTACTCCGGAAAGTTCCGAAGCTGGAGTGATGACTGCCTCTCCGAATCTCGTTAAAGGTAATTGGTTTACAGGAGGCTGCGTTGGAGGAAATCTGATAGCAGCTGAAAAGACAGTTTATTTGCAGTGCCAGGTTTCCAATCAGTTTGGACGGATCAGCGCTTTGGATTCCACAGGGAAAAGCGGAGGTTTTGCAGGAGGCTATATCGGTTATAACCGACTGGTGAGAACTGGTGATAAGGAAAAAATAAAAGAAGAAACACAAAGGCTTTGTACAATTACAGAAATAGAGGACGGAGAGGAAAACAAATCCGGAAAGGTTTTGAAACAGCTTGAAAATGACAGCGGAGTTAATTCGGCGGGTCTTGATGAAACTGCGCCTGGTATAATAATTCTGGATACGACCAATGGATCTTATAATCGAAATTCCTATAATCAAGGCAGCGGAAAACGGATCAGCAATGTTTCGGAAATCAGCGCCGGTATAGCGGCAGGCGGTATTATAGGCGGAAATGATATCCAGTCAAAGCTTGAAATCCAATACGCTACCAATCTGTCCGCAGTACGTTCCCTTGACAGCTTTACAGGTGAAGAAAAAACTTCTTTGAAAAAAGGTGAAAATGGAGAATATGAACCTGCTAAGATAACTTATACAAGTGAAACTGATACCTATCTGAGCAGCAATGGAGAAATAGTAAAATATTCTTATACAGGAGGGATTATCGGACGCGTTTCCCAGGGAGTAACGCTCAAGTATTGCTATAATGGCGGAAGGGTTACCGCAGAGGGTGGAGCAACCTATTCCGGTGGCCTGGCGGAAATCAGCGAAGGAACGATAATAGGCAGCGCTGCACAGTCTTTGGGTGATACGGACTCTTCTTACATAGGCGGCATTGTAGGCAGAAATGAAAAGACGGGAAAAATTCTGGATTGTACTCTTGCCTCATCTGCTATTTTTACAGGAAAGGCAGCAGTTGGCGGCCTGACGGCGGAGAATTACGGGGAAATCAGTACGACAGAATCACAAAAGAAAGAAATCTCCGGGAAAATAACACTGTCAGATATCAGTGGCGGAGGGGTCGCCGGCTTTAATGCAGGGACGATAAAGGGCTTTACTCTTGTAAATCTGGCAATAGAGGGGGCCGGAGGTATCGGAACCGCATCCTACATTGGAGGTATTGCAGGTATTAATTATGGACCGGTAAACGATGTGGATATGAAGACCGGAGCTGTTGTCAGCATTAAGGGGAGAAGCTATGCGGGCGGTTTCCTGGGGTATATGAGAAATCTTACGAATGCTCCAATTTCTTTCGGTATTGTTGATGGTGGTGCTGCTGATTATCTGGTAAGCCTTGCTGAGGTAACGGTTACTGGCAGCGAAGAGAATGGCGATTATGTGGGAAATGCCGGAGGGATCATTGGTTATACGGATGGGGATGTTATTATTTCCCGATGCAGGAATCAGGGGAAGGTGGATGCCAGCAGAGGAAATGCAGGAGGAATTACTGCGTATAACAGTGGAAGGATTGTGAATTGTTATACAGATGCAGATGTATTCGCAGGAAAGGGAATCTGCGGAGGAATCGCCGCGGTTAATGCATCCGGTTCAATGATAAGCGGCGGTGGAATAGAACCTCAAAAAAATGTTACAGCGATTACAGGAGGGACCTATGCGGGAGGTGTCGCAGGAAAGAATGCAGGCCAGATAGCCTATTATATGGTAAAAAAGACCGTTGTAAAAAATCCTTCTGATAGCACAAATGCGGCCTGGCTGGGCGGAATTGCAGGTTTGAATGAAGCAGGCGGAACAATTGGAGAAACAAAGGAGAACAACAATTCCTGTTATTTTCAGGCAGGGGATGATAATGGTAATTATGTGGAGGTAATATCTGCTTCCATGAATTGCCGGGTCGGAGGAGTCGCTGGAGAAAACCAGGGGCGTATTGATGGTGTCCGGATTAATGCAAATTTGGACAAAGCGGCAGTCTATGCCAAGGTAGGTTGTAGTGACGAAGCCAAGACAGGATGGTTTGGAGGTACGGCTGGAATCAATTCGGGCACGATTTGTAATGTAAAAAGTATTGCGATCGTTAATGGTTACAAAGGCTCTAACGGAGGCTTTGGAGGAATTGCCGGACAGAATGATAATAAAATCATAAACAGCAGTTTTACAGGAACAGTACGGGCTACCGGTGACTCCAACGACATTGTAAGCGTGGGAGGAATTGCCGGAAAGAATACGGGCGGCGGAGAAATCTATGAATGTAAGATTGCAGTGGAGGATGTACCTGAATGGGCATCTTTGAAGAAGAATTACCAGGAACTGGGGCATAATTCCGATGCAAAAGATACGGTAATTACTGCCTGGGAAAAAGGGAAAACGGCCAGTTGTGGATATGTGGGAGGAATTGCGGGATTTAATGAAGGCAGTATTCATGATATAGACTGCCATGATGCCAAGGCAGTTAAAGTGGATGCTGTAACCGGTAACGTCGGTGGGATGGTAGGATATCAGGGAAGTACAGGGGAAATCTATCAATGTACAACTGGCGGAAAAGTTGGCAGTGATGGGGAGCCCTGGAACATTGAAACAATAAATTATCAGACGGATATGGCAATAGGAGGTGTTATCGGTTATAACTGCAGTGATAAGAGCGTATATAGCCTTACGAATCGTTCCTCGGTAACAAAAGGGGGAGGCAATAATGAATTCAATAATTCCGCGGGCGGTATTATGGGGCGACTTGAAAGTTCGGTCTCCTCTTCACGCAAAATATACAACTGTGTAAATGAAGGATCAATTACTGGGAATGCAAGGGTAGGAGGCATCATTGGTCAATGGAAATATAAAGGAGGAGTTCTCAGCAATTGTACCAATAAGGGCTTAATAAATGCCAATACGCTATCTGGCGGGATAGTGGGATATATACTTCAGCTGAATGATAATGAAAAGGTAGAGATATCAGAATGCCGGAATGAAGGGAATATTACTACAAACAGTGGGGGAGGAATATTATCAACTTTAGGGAAAAAATCTAATGGAATTGAGATTCGGTTGAGCCAATGTGTTAATACCGGGGATATTAAAGGAACTAATATAGCAGGTATTTGCTGGAAACAGCAGCACCACACCTTTAATCTGCTTGGCTGTCGTAATTACGGTAAAGGATATAACACAGATGGTAAAGTTAATTCATCCTTTAATGGGATCATAAATGAAGGAAATGCGATAGTTATGCAGAATTGTTATGGTGTTGCTGAAGTTAGGCATCCAGTAACTACTGCTAAGTTATTAGAAACGTCTGCGAATAATTTTTACTTTGTAAATGGACGTGCAACCGGTGACCCAATATATATGGAAGCGACAGGAATAGAAAATAAGGAGAATCCTCCTGAGCAGGCAGTGGATTTATTTAATAATACTTACTATTCAGCAAGTATGAAAAATAATTCCAACAATAATAAGCTGACAATCCGATTCAAGCAGAATGGCCAGTATATATCTGTCTCACCGCAGTATATGTTGTTGTCATGGTATGGAGCTTCAGATAAATCAAAGACACGGACATATAAGTTCAAGATTTCCGTACTAAAAGAAAAGGACGGAGAATATGAGACCCTAAAGGAAAATGGTCAAGATAAAGTATGGGAGCAGACGGTTGGATATGAAGTACGTGAGCAAGGGTATGATTTGACAAATGAAGAGTCTTCAAAACAAGCACAGAAAATAGACTTTACAAGCTTAGGAGCTATTTATGGGTTGAGAATAGAACTGGATGTGAGCAGCGGAGACGGCTACTTTGCCTTATGGGATGTTTTTGTTGATGGGGTAACACGCAGAAGGAATATTATAGATTCCACAGAACCTTTGTGTGTAGAGGCTAATGAAACGGGTAAATACAAAGCAGTCCGTTCGAACAATACGGAGTATATTCCAATCCTGGATGATAATCCGGTAAGCACGAATTTAACTGCGCAGGATCTTTGCAATAAAATAGATGCCCAATTGGAAGGTGCGGAATATCCGGTCGAGGGGTTAGCTAAACCAACAATTCTGAAGCTTGATAGAAAGGCGAATCCTTATAAGTTAAGCTGGAATAAGGTTGATTATGCATACCAATATAAAGTAAGGGTAAATATTTATAGTTCAGAGTCAGGAGGAAATCCGGATTCTACATTAGAAATTGCGGTACCTTCCGGGACCAATGTGGAAATTTTTATTGATAATTCTTGGGCAGGCAAATATTTATCAGCGGAAGTTTGTGCAATAAGCTACTATGGTGAGGATAGTAATTCCGATTGGGAAGTTACCTGCAGACAACAAGTACATCCGGCATTGCCCATACCGAAGGCTTATCTGCAGCATAGGGATGATAAATATTCTCTGTGCCTTGAAAATATTGAGGAATATAAAGATGAAGAAGGTAATTTTTATGATTGCAGCATTATCTTAAGTGCAGTAGACAACAAAAATATAAAAATATCAGAAGAAAATTTTGATAAAAATGGAATTGGAATTGGTACTTCAAACCTTTTTGAGACGAAAATAATGAATCAGGATATTTTATGGTTTCAGGCAATATCCAATATTAGTGGTAAGTTTCTTAATTCAGAAAAATACTCTGTTCAAACCTCTATCTTCAGTGAAGATAAGCTGAAAGGTGCGACTATCATTACCCCTAATATGAAAACCGGTGATTCTAAAATGCTGGCATCAGGCAGATATGAAGATGAGTTTGGGTATCGTATTGTATATACTGGAAGCGAGAATAATTTACAATATTCAACATTTTGGAGATCTGAGATTTTGTTGTATGACCCCGTTATTGGGCTGGATGTTGCAGCAGCATCCGGAGTGACCCGTGTTTCTCAGAAAACACAGATTCATTTGAATGGAGTAGCTCAGGATTTAACCGATTATCTGTTTCATACCAAGGATAAGGTTACCTCTTTTTCAGTTCGCAGTTACTTGTGGAATACACAGGGAGAAGCAGTTCGTTATGGGTATATGCTGAATAAGACGCCAATGACAGCAGAGAAAGTGAAGCAATACTCAGGAATTTATAAAACTGAGGGAGAGGCAGCAAGTGGTTTAAAGAAGGGTTACATAATAGAAAGAGCCAGTGGAGAGGGAGATTATGCGCTATATAATATTCTTTACAGCAGTATTCTGGCGAATAGTAATTATACACAGTATAGCATGGTAACATGTTCCCTGGACAGTAAGGCCAGGCAGGACATCCCTGCTATTAAAGACAGCTATGTGATCAAAGATAATAAATGTATTTTCACTTGGGATGACCAGGCATTTGGTGAGGGAGATCAATATAAAGTAAAATTGACAGGAACGACCAAGGATGGTGCGGAAAAGGAAATATATCCTACTGGTATGGAGAATGTCATCATTGGCACAAATACCTTAGCCGTTGACATGGCTAAATGGCAATACAACAAAGTAAAATTGAGTATCACTAAGCTTGGTACAATAAGAGAGACCAGTGTTCAAAGCATTAATTTGTCTGATATAGTGGATAAGTTCTGCAGCTACAGCTCTCAGGAATTTAAGGTGGCATTAAGACTGCCTCAGATAACCAGGCCCATGATTGGCCTGACTGACAACAATCAGGACGAACTGGAATATGATATCAAGTGGACCGCAGTCGGAGATGAATACAAACCTCACCTGGACAGCTATGAAATACATGCTTTGATGCCTTTCACAGATGAAAATATGCCTTCCGAAGATACAATTAAGAAATTAAAAGAAATCTATGGCGATACGCATGTCACAGGTGATTCGGAGGCAGGATATGATATTCTATTGGGGACGGTATCAGGTGATGCAGAAAAAGCAATTCTGGAAAAATGCGACTTGAACCTGTTCCAGGGACTTGATATTGAATTTTATGTCAATGCCGTTGCAAAAGAATCGGACTCTGATTATACAGATTCGGAAGAAGGGATTCATTTGTCCTTTACTGTTCCCGAGAGAATACTGATTCCCGATGATGTTATGTATTCTTTGAAATACTCAGACACTGACTCTGATTGTTTGGATACGGACATAATGAGTATAGCAGAATTCTCTGAAATGAAGCTTAATGCAGTCGTTGCCAGTTCCAAGGGCAGCCAGAAGGGTTCCTATAAGTTTGAGGTGGGAATATACGACAGTGCTACATTTGATGAAAATGGGGAACCGGAAGGAGAACTTCTATGTCCTGAAACGGTTTTGACAGAGTCACCCGGCGGAGATACGAAAGAAACAATACTACTGTTAAACGCGGGTAAAATGAATTCATGGCAGAAACAGCAGCCCGGAGATTTATCAGGTAAGTATCTGATAGTGCGTTTCAGGATTGCAGATACATCCAGCATTAGTTCGGAATGGTCTGACTATTATGTGAAGCAGTTGCCCGGCGTGAGGCTGGGGACTCCACAATGGGAGGAAATCTCCATTGAGGAAAAGAGAGGAAATTTTGTGGTAACACATCCGGGCCTTAGATGGAATGCCAATGAAGATAACCTTTCCCTGAACTATAAGCTGATGCTGGAAAATATGCTCTCAGAAAATCCGGCCGGTCTGACACTTCAGATTGACTATCTTCAGGATAAAAACAGTTTTCAGATTAAGGCATCTAACAAAGATAGTGAACCTGTAGAAATAGAGGGCGTGGATGAAAACGATGGAGTTATAAAGTACGATTTGGGCTCCTGGTCGGATAATGAATTCTATTTCGAGGTTAACAGGAACCAGACGACATGGAAGATGTCTCCTATTCTGAGGATAAAGACGGAAGTAAAGGAGAATAAACCATACTATACTTTTACACTTATGCTTCCGGATGTTGACGAGATAAGCGGTGAACAAAGGCAATATTTGTACACCTCTAATGTAACGGCAGCTAATCTGAATTTGGATAAGGAGTCCAGCTTTGCTGATTCTTATTTTGGAGTCTGGGCGAAAATTATTAAGGGTGATGATGAAACATCTTTGAATAATTGTATGCTTGAATGGGATGGAACCGGGACGCTTGAAGAGAAAATACAGAAAGAAAATCAGGGGTACAGCCTTTATAAATGTGAAAAGGTTCCCAGGCTAATAGCTGAATCGGCCCAAACCAGCAGCAACAGACTGTCTGTATCAGGAAACAGTGTGTCCGGTAATTCGGTTTCAGAAAATTCCGTATCCGGCAATTCATCATCCGACAGTGATAAAGAACATCAAAAAGAATCACAGAGCGGTGAGGAAACAGGCAGTACTGAAGAGCAGCAAAGTACCGAAGAACAACAAAGTACCGAAGAACAGCAAAGTACCGAGGAACAACACAGCACTGAAGAACAGCAAAGTACCGAAGGAACACACAGTACTGAAGAAACACAAAGCACTGAAGAAATGCACGGCTCCAGTCAGGCACAGACAGAAGAAGCGGAGCCTGCAGGAAGCAATACAATGCAGCCGACGGAAAGCACTCAGAAAAACACCGAGGAAAAAGCCGGTGAACCTGAGGCCTAAAAAATAAGGGAAGGAGTATCACTATGAAAAGGAATACAAAGGGTCAGGCAATGCTCATAGTAATAGGCGTTATGGCACTTCTGACAACTCTTTCCCTTGTTGTTCTTCTTGCGGCGTCAACAATGATGGGTTCTTCCCGGAGAAACGCAATCAGCACACGATGCCGTATGGCGGCAGTCAGCTTCAGTAATATGTTTGGAGATGCTTTAAAGGAGGATGATTTTAAGGATGGAAGTCCTGGCAAAGTTATTGCTCAGATGATTCAGGAAGATGCTGAGGGAGATGACGGAAGCAATGGGAAATTTTCTTACTGCGCAGGACGTGAAGAAGATCATTTTTCATGGCGCTATGTTCCTAAATTTGAAAAAGGACAGGAAGGTATATTAACCGGCTATAGCATTGATATTACAATGTGGTGGGGAGAAGAGGACGAGAAAACTCTGGATGAAATTAAGCTGCAGGTAAGTAACGGAGAAAATCCCTTTGACAAATACAATGGTTTATATCTTTATACGAAGGTGAGTTGCAGCAACGGAAAAGAAAGTTGGAATATTACCCAAAGCTATCCGATATATGTGGAAGAAGACACAGGTGAAAACGAGTGGGTATGGCATTTTTAATAAAAAGAAAGGAAAAGTTCATGAGAGAAACAGTACGGAATGAAGATGGCTCATCCCTGATTTCGGTAATTGTCGCTTTCGTTATATTGACGCTGGGGATATTAATGGTAACTACTGCGGTGAAGGTCTCACTGGATGTAACCAATCAGGGCCTCGCAAACCGTTCTGTGACAGAAGAGGCTCTTGAAAAATATTATGAAGGGGAAGCCGGAGTTCTGAAAGCCCAGGGGGTAGAACTGATTCCACAGAATAGTGTCAATAGCGCGGGGCAGGAAGTAAACGATAAGGGAAACGGCTTTTCATTGAATAAGGGGAAGGCATATGAGTTCCTCTATGAGCGGCAGCCAGAGAAATCAGCTAAATATAGTTTTTATTATTTTCAATACGGCTCCTCAGGAGAAAAAGAATGAATAATAAAAAAGGATATACACTCATCGAAATCATAGTTACATTTATGCTTATCAGCATGTTCCTGCTGGCCGCAACGGTTATAACCACTTCCTGTATGAAGGTCTATTTAAAGGTAAAAAGTATTTCAAATGGACAGACGGTAGCGGATTCCCTGACAGAAAAAATAAACGGAGAGCTTTCGGCCGCGCAAAAAAATACAATAGACCTGGAAACA
This sequence comes from Clostridium sp. KLE 1755, assembly GCF_000466465.2. Classification (NCBI taxonomy): domain Bacteria; kingdom Bacillati; phylum Bacillota; class Clostridia; order Eubacteriales; family Clostridiaceae; genus Clostridium; species Clostridium sp. KLE 1755. The sequence continues at coordinate 16,370 of NZ_KE992765.1, read as the reverse complement.
GGTGTAAGTCTGATTATTAATGATGAATATGAATCCGGCAGCAACAGTGTTACATTCGTAAATCAAAAGGGAATCAAGGTGACGGCGGGATTGTTGGAGGATGTGGCCGGAGAGGAAACAAAAGCAGCAGAAAACGGGAATATGCTGGTATTCCACTACTATTCTGACAAGAAGGATACAGACTGGTATTATGGCAGGCCAACCTATCACGGATATGATTTGGACTCTGTTAAGTTCAGCAGACTGTCGGATACAAGCAATGTAATCCGGGTGGATATTGTGCTTAAGAATGCTAAGACGGGATATGAATTTACTACATATAAAATAATTGAGTGCTATAATTTGGGAGAAAGTGACATCAAAACTGTTACGTAGTGATATTAAAACGCACACAACATATTTGTATGTTATTTTTCTTCTTTTCTCTGTGGAGAAATAGTGTAATTTGTTGACAATCAGTTATAAAGAGACTATATTTAGAAAAGAGGATATTTCTGTATTAGAAGGTATTTTAAGTAATAGATAGATATGATTTTCATATCAGGGAATACATATTTGTCTGTTACGAGAGGCAGAACCTACAGGTTACTGTTTCAGCGGGTTTTGAAAATATGAGCAAAGGAGAAGGGAAGGATAGTAGCAGTTAATCGGTTGAAAGCTTTTTGGTAAAAGCTTTGCTGGCAGTGAGTGGGTTGTTGTGTTTGATGCTGCCGGTTTGTAACGTATTCGAGGAATGGGAAAAAGAAAGGATAGAATTATGAAATTATTACAGAATTTGAAGAAAGACAAAAAAGGATTTACTCTGGTTGAAATGATCGTTGTTATTGTTATTATTGGTATATTGTTGGCGATTTTAGTGCCTGGGATGTTTAGTTATATCTCTAAGGCGAAGGATAAACAAATCATGGTAAATGCTAGAACGGCATACATAAATATCTCGACTGCCGTCGCAGAACTGTATGGTAAAAATGGTGTTACTGCGGATATGGTAGAAACAGTTATTGAGAAGGCCACTACAATTAGTCCTTTTACTAATGCTAATAATAAATTAACTCTAACAAAAGATGGTAATGGTGTAGATGCAACTGTTACTATTGAGGCTTTTCCAAATGATCAGGGTAAAGTTTATGGAATAACGTTGGTTGTTCCAAATGAGGCTAGCAATAAGTTTGAAATTACGGCAATGACATATGAAGAAGGTACAAAGAAGGTGGTTTTGGATAAAAGTGTGTGGGGAGAAGTGGAATCAAACTAAGAGTAACTTATTAGGAGCTAAATCATGCTCAAAGAATTCTATATTCAAAATCGCAATTGTATTCGGTTAGTATTGCATATCTTGCTAATTTTAATAATTCTGATTATTGTATTATCTCCAGTGACATGGTTTTATGATAATCACATAAAGGCAAAAAGTATCTTAATGGATGCAAAGAACATCCAGCTTTCTATGCGTCTTTTGAATATACAATATTATGGAGATGATAGAAATATCTATGAGCCAGGAACTGAAAATGGGATGGCTAAGGATACACTGGAAGAAATCAAGCATCTTTCTGATACGCAGGGGGATATTATTTTAGTTTACTGGAATTGGGAAGATAATCTTCCTGGTAAGTTTTATTACGAAACAGATGATTTTTTAGCAATATATGAATATGATGCGATTAGGAGAGAACCAACCTGGGAAGTTTTTCGGCTGAATGAGATAATAGGATTCCAAACGGATTAGGGAGCAGTTCTAAGCTGAAAAAATGTAGAAATCCTGCCCGATAATTGGGCAGGATTTTTTAGTCAGATCTGATGGCTTTTTAGAATGTGAACTATTATAATAAAGGATACTAGGAAAAATATGCTGTCTTGTCTTCTTATATTTATATTAGGAGCCTGTTTTTTTTATTTAATAAATGGGTTTATTATATCCTTTTCTCAAAAGATTACTCTGAGGAAAGGGTTTCAAAGAATTTTTGTTTATAATGATAAGCATAGAGAGCATGCAACGGGAATTAAAAAAAGTTATGTGTTAAATGCTTTGTTTGGTGGTATTCTGTGTGTGTTTGTTTCTAGTTTTTATGGTTATTGGTATTCATCATTGATAGTGTGTGTATTCCTCGCTCTTTTGACAGTAGTATCTGCTGTAGATTATACTACCATGGAAATCCCTAATATTTTTGTTCTGGCGGCTTTTGTATTAGGTATTTTTTCGGTTTATACAATGCCTGGAATCAGTCTTATATCTCGTGTACTTGGTATTTTTGTGGTCAGTGTACCTCTTTTTCTTCTGACGCTTCTGATACCTGGTGCCTTTGGCGGCGGAGACATCAAACTTATGGCAGCCTGCGGCTTGTTCCTTGGAATCAAGCTGACACTGATATCTTTTGCATTTGCAGTACTTACTGGCGGCGTATATGGAAGCTGGCTTCTTGTTATGAAGAAAAAAAACGGTAAGGAACACTTTGCATTTGGCCCATTTTTATGTCTGGGCATGGCAGCAGCACTTTTCATTGGTGACAAAGTATGGAATTGGTATGCAGGTCTTCTGTATTTGTGAATATAGTAAGTTCTGTTTATTAATATACAGTTAATTATTAATAAAGGAAAAATTTATGCCTAAATATATTTATAAAGCCAAAACAGAAGAGGGAGAACAGATATCTGGCCGGATGCAGGCCATGGATGAAAATGATCTGCATCTAAAGCTTCGTCAGGAAAATAAGTATCTTATTACTGCGAAGCGGGAGGAGGATGTCCAACGGGTTCACAAGATTAAGGCAAAATATCTAGCAGACTTCTGCCGACAGATCGGGACATTATCTGCTTCTGGAGTATCTCTAGTGCGGGCGCTGAATATAATTGCACAGGACGAGTCTAATAAAAAAAATGAAAAAACAATTTATGAGAATATTTTACGTCAAGTACGTCAGGGAAAAGCGTTGTCTGAGGCAATGGAAGAGCAGGAAGAAGCATTTCCGGAATTATTAATCAATATGGTGCGTTCCGCAGAAACAGCAGGTAATTTGGATGAAACTTCTATGCGTATGGCGGATTACTATGATAAGCAGTTCCGTATGCATTCAAAAATTAGTAATGCGACGCTTTATCCGAAGATTTTGAGTTTTGTAATTGTAGTGGTAGTGATTTTTATGCTGAGTTATATTCTTCCTCAGTTTCAGGAGTTATTTGATCAGATGGAGGTGTTGCCACTGCCTACCAGGATTCTATTTGCCATGAGCGATGGAATAAGAGAACATTGGCTAATATTAATTATCCTGTCGGCAATTGTGATTCCTCTTATGATTTTTGTAGCACATGTACCGCAGGTGAAGCTACAGTTGGATCGTGTTAAGTTGCATGTGCCGGTGTTTGGAAAATTGCTCAAGATTATATACACAGCACGATTTGCCAGGACAATCAGTTCCCTTTATTCTTCGGGAATCCCTATTGTTCAGGCGCTCCAGATCGCTCGGAGGACTATTGGTAATACCTACATAGATAGTCAGTTTGATGAAGCTGTATCCAGAATACGGACGGGAGGAAACCTGTCTGATTCTCTGGATTTAGTGGATGGGTTTACAAAGAAGCTGACTTCGGCGATTCGGGTAGGTGAAGAAACAGGAAGTCTGGATACTATGCTGAACTCAATTGCGGATTCTATGGAATTTGAATCTAATATGGCAATTGATAAAATGGTAGCAGCATTGGAGCCTATATTGATTATTGTTATGGCTATTATCGTCGGATTTATCATGGTATCCGTACTGATGCCGATTTATGGTTCCTATGATGCTATCAGTAATTCAGGATACTGATGCAGGATACCGATTTCGACCTGCCGGGTAAAAAGAAGAGTACCGAAAAGAAGAATGACGGGTAGAAGAGTACCAAAAAGAGTATAGAATTACCAGGTACCACGACACAGCAAAGCGATAGATTAACAGAAAGGACAATACCGGGATGCAGACCTGTGTATATATGTCCAACCGCAGGATTCAGGCGGCAGTGGGCAATGCAAAGAAAGGCTCAATTTCAGTAAAAAGGCTGTATGAAACGCTGGCGCCGGAGGGCTGTATAATCAATGGTGTTATTACGGCGGAGGAGGAACTGGCGGCGCACCTGAAGGAGTTCTGGAAGGAAAACCACCTGGCGGTGAACAATGTATGCCTGGTGCTCCACAGCTCCCAGTTTATGTCGAAGACCTTTCAGGTTCCGGCGATGAACGTGAAGAAAACGCTGGAGTACATTCCCAGGGAGTTTCCCGGAGTGTCGGAGGCCGGCGGCAGTGTCTATGGCTATTATGAAATCGATACGGATAAGAAAAAAGGAATGCGGGAGGTTTTCGCCACCAGAATGGAGCGGGAATTCCTGGATTCCTATACTCGTTTATTCGCTTCTATAGGGGTGAAGGTAACCTGCGTGCGGGCCGCGCTGGGGAGCGTGGTTTCGGTTCTGCACAGAATGGCTTATTTTAAGGACAGGACCTGTATCCTTCAGATTCAGGATGAGGATAACCTGACGAGTATTCTGATGCATCAGGGAAAATATTGTTATTCCAGCATGAACCGGACCTTCAGTGAGCACGGTACGCCGTCCTATGGCGTGGAGGTGGCAAGGAATATCAGCGGTATTCTGCAGTTTGCTTCCGCGCAGAAGCTGGAAAATGCGGTGACGGATGTTACGTGGGCCGGTTTTTCAGAGGGGGATATCCAGGTATGCTCCGAGAGCCTTCTACAGATGGATAATACGCTGAGAGCCGGAAGCTTTATGGATGATAGTATAATCCGCAGCAAGGAGGAGGACTTCGGCAGTTACCTTTTTCCCATATGCGGGCTGATTCCGCTGGAGGATGCCGGGAATCTTTTTATCCAGTATAAGAAGACGTCGGAAAGAAGCCTGAAGCGCAAAAGCCTGATGAAGCAGATAACGCCCGTGATTCTGCTGCTGTTGGTCATGCTGGTGATTACCGGGTTTTTCGGGGTTCACTACTGGCTTACCTCGCGTAAGCTGGAGGAGGTCAGAAGCTATAACGAGAGTCCGGAGGTTCTGGAGCAGAGCGCCAGGTATGATGAGGTGGAAGCTCAGATGCAGTGGGAGCAGATGCAGAAGGCGGCTTTGACGAAGGCCGCGCGCAATATTGAGTCCTACCCTTATTTTAACAGTTCCATTACGGATGTGATAGAGAGCTGTACGATGGGGGAAGTTACTTTTTCAATCAAAAGCTTCGATGCGCAGACCGGGGTGATCAGCGTGGATACGGCGGCGCCGGATGTGGAGATTATCAATCAGTTTATAGACAGGCTGGAAGAAAAGGATATTTTCGAACGCCTTGATTATACGGGATATACCTGGTCGGACGAGAGCGGGATGTGGACGATTAATCTGGTTTGCTATCTGTCGGAAATGGCCGGGAAGTAGGGGGAAGCTGCTGTGAATATTACAATGGAAATTACGGAAAGAGATAAAAAGCTTCTTCTGTTCATGGCCTTTTTTGTGATTGTCCTTGGCTTTGGATTTTTTATAATCAGGCCTTTGTCCCAGGCGGACGCAGAGCTGAAGATAGAGCTGGAAAATCAGCAGGAGCTGATGATGGAAACACAGCAGAAGCTTGTGATGCTGCCGGCGATGGAGAGCAGCCTTGTGAAGACACAGGAGGAGCTGGAGGAAGCGGCGAAGGATTTTTATCCGGTGATGAAGAGCCAGGAGATTGACAGGCTGCTTACCGGCATTGTGGTGGGTAAGGGGCTGGAGTCCCGGCAGATGACGATTACGATGCCGCAGAGTGAGCTGAAGCTGGAGCCATATTATGCTTCTGCAGCAGCGGCGGAGGATTCCATGGCGCAGTCGGCGGCGCAGGGCGCGTCCGAGGAGGACGGGAGTACGGCGCAGGCGACGGAAACTGTTTTTACGGGGATTTACGCGGCGCAGGTACAGATGACGATCCGGGGGAACCGGGTCACCATGCAGCAGATGGTGGATGAGCTTACCAGGAATTATCCTTCCATCCGGATAACCAGCGCGGGCTGGGGAACTGAAAACAACAGCATACGCAATGCGGACGGGGAGTATATTACTTCTGTGAACGATACGCTGCAGCTTGGTCTGGAGGTCTACATGTACAGGAAGGACGAGGCATAACATGGAATTAACTTCAATTAAAAATATCCGTCTGGGCCAGGTCCTGAAGGAAGCTGGCTATGTTACGGAAGAAGATATCGGCAAGGCCATTGAATATCAGAAGCAGAATCCGGGAATGCGTATTGGTAATGCGCTGATTGCGCTGAATTATATTACCGAGGGACAGATGCTGGAGGCCCTGGCGGCGAAGCTGAACCTGAAGACAGTGGATCTGTCCGGGATATCTGTGGATATTGACGCCGTGGGCAAAATCCCGAGGCAGCTGGCGGAAAAATATCTGATGCTGGCGGTGAGCAAGACGGATGACATCCTTACGGTTGTTGTTTTTGACCCGCTGAATTATTATGGCATTGAGGATATCCGGCAGATCACGGGAATGCAGATCGAGATTCTGCTTTCAGAAAAGTATCCGCTGGAAAAGGCAATCAATTACTATTACTCGGAAGTTTCCGCTAAAATGGCAGCCAAAAAGGCCAACACCAGCACTGAGGGCATAGTGGAGGAAATCCAGATCGATGATACGGATGATGATACTCCTATCATCAATCTGCTGAACAGTCTGATAGAGAGGGCGGCCAATACCAATGCCAGTGACGTCCATATTGAGCCGTTTGAGCATAAGACAACGGTGCGTATGCGTATTGACGGTACGATAACCGAGTATGTCACGTTACAGAAGAACCTGCATCCGTCTTTGATTGCACGTATTAAGATTTTGTCAGATCTGGATATAGCGGAGCGCAGGGCGCCTCAGGACGGGCATTTCAGGACGCAGGTAAATGATGAAATGATCAACATCCGTGTTTCCGTAATTCCCACGGTTTTCGGGGAAAAGGCGGTACTGCGTCTGCTGACCAGCAATTCGTCCATTGATTATCCGGCTTCTTTTGGTATGAAGGAGGACGATTATAAGAAGTTTTCAAAGCTGCTGAACTCGCCTCACGGTATTATTTATCTGACAGGACCGACAGGAAGCGGTAAGTCCACTACTCTTTATATGGTGCTGGAGGAGCTGTCCAAAAAACAGGTGAATATTTCCACCATTGAGGATCCGGTGGAGAAAAATGTGGCGCGCATCAATCAGATGCAGGTGAACAACCTGGCGGGCGTTACCTTTGAAGCGGGGCTTCGCGCGCTGCTGCGTCAGGATCCGGATATCATCATGGTAGGAGAGACTCGTGACTCGGAAACGGCGTCTATTTCTGTCCGTGCGGCGATTACGGGTCATCTTGTATTTTCCACGCTGCACACGAACGATTCCGCATCTTCTATTATCCGTCTGGTGGATATGGGGCTGGAGCCGTATATGATCGCCAACTCGCTTGTGGGTGTGGTGGCGCAGCGTCTGATGAGAAAGGTGTGTCCGCTGTGTGCGGTGGCGGAGGAGCCTACGGAAGAAGAAAAGGAGTTCATGGAAAGGGATATTCCCAGAATCATGCGGCCCAGGGGCTGCCGGCATTGTAATAATACGGGGTATAAGGGAAGAACGGCCATCCATGAGATCCTAACCATAGACAGGACGATACGGGATATGATTTCCTCCCATGCAACGGTGGAGGAGATCAAGGACTACGCACTGGAGCATCAGGGAATGAAAACGCTGAAGGAATGCGGCGTGGATTTGGTGGAAGCGGGAGTGACGACCATGGAGGAGCTGATGAAGGTCGCTTACTATTCCTGATTTCCGGAAGGAGAAGCTGATGGACATTCATACAATCATATCCATGGGACGCCAGACGGGCTGTTCGGATATTCATATTTCCGAGGGGCTGCCCATGCTCATCAGGGTTCGGGGAGCGTTGGAATATTCCCCCATACAGCTGACGGATGAGGAAACCAGGGAAATTATTCTGCATATGCCGGACGAGCGGCAGCAGAAGGAGCTGTCTGAGGGAAGGGACGTGGATTTTGCCATCCAGTCGCCGGACGGCGGCAGGGAGCGTGTCAATATTTTCCGGCAGCAGGGGAAGCTGGCCTGTACGGTCAGGCTGCTCAATGACCGGATTCCCACGATAGAGGAGCTGCGTCTGCCGCCCATATTGAAGCAGCTGGCGGACGAGCCGAGAGGCCTGATCCTTGTTACGGGGCCGACAGGAAGTGGCAAGTCCACAACGCTGGCCTCCATGATCGATTATGTCAACGCTTCCAGGCCGGAGCATATCATTACCATAGAGGATCCGGTGGAGTACGTTTATGAAAGAAAGCAGGCTCTGATCCACCAGAGGGAGGTGGGCAGGGACGTGGATTCCTTCGCGGCAGCGCTTCGCAGCGCCCTGCGTGAGGATCCGGATATTATTCTGGTAGGGGAAATGAGGGATTATGAGACGATTTCAGCGGCTCTGACAGCGGCGGAAACCGGGCATCTGGTGCTCTCCACCCTGCATACCACGGGTGCTGCCCAGACCATTGACCGTATTATCGACGCCTGTCCTGCTTCCAGCCAGAATCAGGTGCGGATTCAGCTTTCCGGCGTATTGAAGGGGGTTGTGACCCAGTGCCTGATTCCCACGGCGGACGGCCGGGGCCGGATTGCGGCGACGGAGGTGCTGACGGGGACGGATGCGGTGATGAACCTGATCCGGGAAAGCAAGGGGCATCAGATGGCCACGCTTATGCAGTCCGGGGCCGCCAATGGAATGCATACGCTGAACGGTGATTTGTCGCGGCTTGTAGCCATGGGGGTTATTTCCGGGGAAAATGCGTTTAAATATTCCAATGATAAAAGAGATTTGACAAATTATCTCTAGGAAAATCTTATAAAAAAGAGTATGATAACTATGAGGGGAATCAGAGCCGGCGCCGGTCAGACAGCCGGTCTGGTTCCTTTTATGCGTTTAGAGAAAAAATACGGAGTTCAGGTATATGGATCAGTCATCAATAGTATTTATCAGTATTATATCAGCAGCAGGGCTGGCGGCCCTGGTTTTGGCTGCTTTTTTTGTGGCAAGGGCGTGGAAGCACAGACGGCGGAGCCTGGAAATGGACGATATGGAAGGGCATGAGTTCGAGTATTTCTGTGCGGATCTGCTGCGGGATAAGGGATTTCTGGATGTGGAGGTCACAAGGGGCAGCGGTGATTTCGGCGTGGATATCCTGGCGGAAAAGGACGGGGTAACTTATGCGGTCCAGTGCAAGTGTTATAATGCCCCCATCGGGATTAAGGCGGTGCAGGAGATTTATGCGGGCCGCGATTATTATGACCGGATGGTGGGAGTGGTAATGACGAATCAGTATTTTACCTCTGCGGCGGTGGATGCGGCGAAGAAGCTGAAAATCCTCCTTTGGGACAGAGGATACCTGGAAAGTATGATGGAAGAGCTGGATTAGGGCATGCAGGCTGGGGAAAAGGACGGTATCTGTTATGGCTTTTGTGGAATTTAAGGATGTAAAAAAAGTTTATCATATGGGCGAGGTGGATATACACGCGCTGCGGGATGTGAATTTTGAAATCGAGGAAGGGGAGTTCTGCGTGATCGTGGGAGCCTCCGGCGCCGGGAAAACAACGATTCTGAACATCCTGGGCGGGATGGATACGCTTTCGGAGGGGAAGGTCATCCTGGATGGGAAGGAAATCTCAGCCTACAATCAAAAACAGCTGACCTCCTACCGCAGGTATGATATCGGCTTTGTTTTTCAGTTTTACAATCTGATACAGAACCTGACGGCGCTGGAAAACGTGGAGCTGGCTTCCCAGATTTCCAAAAATCCGCTGGATGCGGCGGAGACGCTGAAAAAGGTGGGGCTGGAGGAGAGGATGTCCAATTTCCCTGCGCAGCTGTCTGGCGGGGAGCAGCAGAGGGTGGCGATCGCCAGGGCGCTTGCAAAGAATCCCAAGCTGCTGCTGTGCGATGAGCCTACGGGCGCGCTGGATTATAATACGGGGAAAGCGGTTTTAAAGCTTTTGCAGGATACCTGCCGGGATACGGGGATGACCGTGGTTGTTATCACCCACAATCAGGCCATCACGGCCATGGCGGACCGGATTATTCGGGTAAAGAGCGGCACGATCCGGAGTATGGAAATGAATGAGCACATTACGCCGGTGGAAGAGATTGAGTGGTAAGGAAGAGGAATGCGATGAAGTCCACCATATTCAAGACAACTGTACGGGAAATCAGGGAAAGCCTCGGACGGTACATGGCCATTTTGGCTATTGTGGCGCTGGGGGTTGGATTTTTTACGGGCCTTAAGGTGACAAAGCCGGCTATGCTGAAGGCCGGAGGGGAATACCTGGAGGAGAATAATCTGTATGACCTGCGTCTGCTGTCCACGGTGGGTTTTGATGAAAGCGATGTGAAGCAGCTGAATGAACGGGAGGGTGTGGAGATCGCGGAGGGCGCGGTTTATGTGGATTTCCTGGCCCAGGACGAGGAAGGGACAGAAAGCGTGCTGCGGGCGCATTCGCTGCTTTGGGTGCAGAACCATGTGGTGGTGCGGGCCGGGAGAATGCCGACGGCGCCGGATGAGTGCGTGGTGGACAGTCTGGTATTTACGAGAAAGGATATCGGCACTACAATCCGTGTTTCCGATAATAATGAGGAAGATACCCGGGATATGTTTTCCGGTACGGAGTATAAAATTGTGGGGATCTGTGACGCCCCTTTTTATATCAATTATGAAAGAGGGAGTACGGCGCTTGGAAACGGTAAGCTGAAGGGGTATGTTTATATTCCTGAGGCAGGATTTGATACGGAAGCTTATACGGAGGTTTTTGTCAGGCTGGAGGAGAAATATCCCCTTTACAGCCAGGAGTATAAGGATTACATCGATGAGGTCATGGACTGGGCGGAGCCTCTTTGTGAGGAAGTGGCCCAGGCACGGTATGTGAGGCTGAAGGAGGATGCCCAGTGGCAGATTGCCGACGGCGAGCGGGAACTTGATAAGAGGGTTGCCGAGGCGGAGGATAAGCTGGAGGATGCCAGGCAGGAGCTGCTGGACGGGGAACAGGAGATAGAAGATGCCAGGAAGGAGATTGCCGATGGCTGGAAGGAAATAGCGGACGGTAAGGCGGAGATCGCGGATAAGCGGCAGGAGCTGGCGGATTCCCTGACGGAGCTTCAGGATGGAAAGCAGGAGATAGAGGACGGCCTGGATCAGCTGGAGGAAAAGCGAATAGAAGCCTCCGATATGGAGGAGGGAGATGAAAAGGACGGTTATGAAACCGGCCTGAATCTGGCGGAGGCCCAGGTAAAGGGCAAAAAGGCCCAGGTGGAGTCCGGCCTTGCCCAGGCGAATATGGGAAGCAGGCAGCTGGAGGCGGCGGAGAATACCATAGCGCGCCAGGAGGAAAAGCTGCGGGATGCCCAGAAGAAGCTGGAGGATTCGGAAAAGGAGCTGGCGGACGGCTGGGAGGAGTACGAGGAGAACCGGCAGAAGCTTGCGGATGAAACGGCTGACGCCCGTAAGGAACTGGAGGATGCCAGGAAAGAGCTGGCCGATCTGAAGGAGCCGGATACCTATGTGCTGGGCAGGGATAAAAATATCGGTTACGCAAGCTTTGAAAGCGATTCTGATATCGTGGAGGGGATTGCCAATGTATTCCCGATTTTCTTCTTTCTGGTTGCAGCGCTGGTGTGTATCACTACCATGACCCGTATGGTGGAGGAGCAGAGGACGCAGATTGGTATTTTGAAGGCCCTGGGCTACAGCGAGGGCACGATTATGGGAAAATATCTGTTTTACTCGGGAAGCGCGGCGATGCTGGGCTGCGGGATTGGTTTCCTTCTGGGATCCTATATTTTTCCCACGGTTATCTGGACAGCCTACAGGATTATGTACCGTCTGGGGGATTTCCACGTGATTCTGGACTGGAAGCTGGGGGTGATTTCCCTGGTGGTGTCAATCCTGTGTTCCATGGGCACGACCATCGCTACCTGCAGGTATGAGCTGACCAGTGTGGCGGCGGAGCTGATGCGCCCGAAGGCTCCCAAAAGCGGAAAACGGATTATTCTGGAGCGGATTCCTTTCCTTTGGAACCATATGAAATTCCTGCTGAAGGTGTCTGCGAGAAATATTTTCCGGTATAAACAGAGATTCTATATGATGGTATTCGGCATCGGCGGCTGTACGGCGCTGCTGCTTACCGGCTTCGGGGTGAAGGATTCCATCAGCAGCATAACCTATAACCAGTTTGATGAAATCCAGATAAACGACATGAGCGTTATTTTCAGCGATCCGTATAAGAGTATGGACAGCAGTGAGTTTGAGGCAGTTATGGCGGACAACGCGCGCTCCTTTACGCTTGCCTTTGAGGAGAGCGGGGATTTGACGCTGGGCGACAAGACAAAGTCCCTTACGTTGGTGGCGCCGGAAAAAACGGAGGACATCGGCCTGTACCTGAATCTGCACACCACCCGGGATGAGCCGGTGGCCTATCCTGGAAAGGGAGAGGTGGTGCTTACCGAGAAGCTGGCGGATAAATGCAATGCGAAAATCGGGGATACGGTAACTATTCAGGATGATGATATGAATGAGCTGGAGCTGAAGGTTTCGGGCATCAGCGAAAACTATGTATATAATTATGCCTATATTTCCCCGGATACCTGGAAGGAACAGACAGGGAAGGAGCCGGAATATAAGAGCGCTTATGTGAATGTCCGGGAAGGCGCGGATGTGCACGAGGTTTCCGCGGCGATTATGAACTGCGACGGCGTGGCCTCCGTGACCGTAAATGACGATATGAAGGTACGTTTCAGCAGTATGATGAAGAGCCTGGATTATGTGGTGCTGCTGATTATCGGCTGTGCGGGATCCCTGGCCTTTATCGTGCTGTATAATCTGACGAATATCAACATCACGGAGCGGCTGCGGGAAATCGCAACGATTAAGGTGCTTGGATTTTACAGGCGGGAAACGGCCAGCTATGTGTTCCGTGAAAATCTGGTGCTGACGGGTATCGGCGCCGGCGTGGGGCTGATTATGGGATATTATCTGCATCGGTTTGTCATGTACAATATCGATATTGATATGATCGCCTTTGATGTGCATATCGCGCCAAGAAGCGTGCTGCTGAGCATCGTTCTCACTTTTATTTTTGCCGGGATTGTTGACTGGGTGATGAATAAGAAACTGGACGCCATCAATATGGCGGAATCCATGAAATCGGTGGAGTAAAATGCAGGCTATGGCCCGCACCGCCTATGGGTTTTCACTGCTGCGGCCCTCCCCTCCGGCCTGTTTCGTCAGCCGGTCTGTCCGAAGGTTGTTTCTTAGAGGGCACGCTTGCGCTCGATTAAAAACGCAGCGGTACTAACGCCGCAAAAAACGCGGCGTAAGGACCGGCGTTTTTAGACGACCCTTACAGAAAACAACCTTCAGACAGACCGGCTGACGAAACAGGCCGGAGGGGAGGGCCGCAGCAGTAAAAACCCATAGGCGGTGCGAGCCGTAACTGTCAAAGTTTGAGAATCAAACTATTTTTATTGAAATATAGTGCGGTGTCCTATATAATGAAAAGGAAAAGATGCAGGCCGGAGGATTTTTTACCGGGAATGGAAGGAAAACGAAGGAGGGAGCGCCGTTGGATATCAAGGATACGCTCAATGAGCTGTTGGTGAAGCTGTTCCGCAATATCAACACAATTGAAGAGCAGGCCATCCGCACGGAAGAGTATAGGGACATGACTACGAACGACATGCATGTCATCGAGGCTATCGGAACCGGCGCGGCGAAAAATATGACGTCTGTGGCGAAAACACTGGCGGTTACGACAGGGACTCTGACGATTTCGGTAAACAGCCTGGTGAAAAAAGGATATGTGGAGCGCGTCCGCAGCGAAGAGGACAGGCGTGTGGTGCTGATATCCCTGACTGCAAAGGGGAAAAAGGCCTTTGCCCATCATAAGAAATTCCATGATGATATGATTCGTAATGTGCTGGAGGGGCTGAGCGACGAGGAGCAGGTGGTGCTGCAGAAATCGCTGGGGAACCTGGTGGGATATTTCCAGGGGATTCAGAACGGGAAGAAATAGGGAAAGAATTCAGAAAAAAGGAAAAAGAACTTCGATATGCCAGGCTGGCTGCAGGGACAGCGGATCTGGGATATGCAAATATATGATTGGTTTTTAATGCCGCAGGTGGCAACGGTATCGTCCGAGTCCCTGCGGCATTTTTTTCATAGGGTATTTACTTATATTTTGTACTGCACTGTCCTGCTTTTGTGATATGCGGGAGCTTTTCGGTTACTGCACTGTTGGCTGCCACCCGGCAATAGTGCGCGGAACGGATGGGGAAATTAACCGCGGGCCAGCTTCTTTTCAGTTTCCATATAGGACAGTGTGGTTTTGACCGTTGGTGTTTCCGCCAGCTTTTTTTCCAGGCTTGTAAAGTCCGAGGGGCCTGCCTGAAGCAGGAAGGTATGGAAGCGCAGCGGTGTATAATCATCGCCCCACAGCTCTGTGGCCTTATCACGGAGGGCAAGGATTTCCAGGTAGCCAAGGTAGTATTTCAGGTAGGTGGTGGGTTCCGTGCGGATGTAGTCGTAAATGGCATCCGCCGTGTCCTGGTCCGAAATGCCGAAGGCGGCCAGGGAGCGGTAGACATCCTGGCGGCTTGCTCCATAATAATGGATGGAAAGATCAAGCAGGCAGTAGAGATTGACCTGCAGGTTGCGTTCCAGGCAGGCAATGTCCGTCAGCAGGCTGCTTGCGTTGGGAGCGCCGTTTTGCAGGAGGACATCGGAGGCGTAGCCGTAGGCGATATTTTCCACATAATAGGCCCAGCCTTCTACAAAGCCGCCGTAAAAAAGGGCGCTTCTCACCGGATTGTCTGTTTTGGAGTTTTCATAGAGCTGGCTGTAAACTGTCTGGTACAGGTGGCCGGGATAGCCCTCGTGGGCCAGCGTGGTGTAAAGCTCCAGGCCGGGGGAGGTGGAGGAGTTATTCACGTAGATGACGTTGTCGTCCATGTCGTCAATGGGCGGGGTGAGATAAAAGGCAGGGCTGGTGAAATCCTCCATGGATTCTGCCACAGATTTGGTCCGGCAGGAGGGCAGGCTGTCGGTGAGGGCGGCCAGGGAGGGAAAATCCTCCTGCATCCGGTTCTGCAAATCGTCCAGAATCTCCTGGGCATTCTGGAAAGGGAAGGCGGGGAGATCATCCAGGGTAATCGTACCGGTTCCGGTCTGTTCCCGGTAGGTCTCAACCAGCGCCTGAAGGTTCTGGTAAAGGTTCTGGAACTGATCAGATAGCAGGGACTGGATTTCCTCCGGAGTGCGGGAGCTGCCGGTATTTCTGCGCAGCAGGTAGAGGTAGTAGGCAATGCCTGAGGGCAGCTCACAGAGGCCGCCGTTGTGGGAACCGGAGCCGGAAAGGAGGAAAATGCTGTCCGCCAGTGCGGTATAGGCTGGGGATACGACGGTGGTGAGGAGGCGGTTGTTTTCAGAGATGTAAAATTCCTCCTCTTCCGGCTTCAGCTGGCCATCCTCCACCAGTCCGTCCAGGCGTTCCTGAAAGGTGGTCTGGAGGAAGTGTTCTCCGGCGGAGAGCAGGTCGGGAGCCATAATGGCATCGCACTGATCCACGATTTCCCCGGCATCGGCTTCCGTCATGAAAAGGCCTGCATTGGCTTTTTCCTTTTCATAAACAGCCAGGCTTTCCAGGTAGGCGGGGATGCTCTCCAGGATCTCCAGGTAATCCTCCATATCTGATTTGGTGCGGAAGGTGTATTCCGCAAGGAGGACGGGAAGCTGGGACTGCATGCCTGAGGAGGGAGCGAGGGGCTCCTCATAATATTCGCACCGGGCGCCCGCCAGTTCATTTTCCAGGTAGGAGGTGAGCAGGGACCAGGTGTAGCGGTCGTGGCTGTTTAATTTTTCCGGGTTGATTTCCTGCAGTACCAGGAGCTGGTTCTCCAGCAGGGCGGCGGCTTCCTTCTGGGACTCCCTGGAGTATGCGGGCAGGGTGGCGGGGGAAGGGGCCTTAAGATAGGGGGAGGGGTCGGCCAGGGTATAGTGCAGGCTCAGGCTGTCCTGACTGAGGGACTGGGCGAAGATTTCCTCCGAGAGTTTTTGGAAGCGGAGGGTGTCGTTGTTGCGGTAGAGAAAGAAAAACAGGCCGGCGAAAAGGAGGAGGGCGGCGGCTGTTATGATGAGTGGAATGCGTTTTTTCACGAGAGGAGTTCCTTGTTGTGGGGTTTTTATATATGTATGTGCCCCCCGCAGGTTTCATGTGTGGAGGGGGACGGAGATTTTGCGTGCAGGATGGTCCGGGGGGAGGGCGGTGTGTGTGGTTCTTCTTCGGGGCT
>NZ_KE992764.1:0-9137 GCF_000466465.2 Clostridium sp. KLE 1755 | reverse complement strand
CCACCTTGTAGATTTCATTGACGCCTGCCACAGCTGCCGCCGCCAGTGTACCGGGATTTACCTTCCCATCGGCGCCGGGGGGCGTTGTCATAATAATGCGTTCCACGCCCGCCACCCTGGCAGGTATTACATTCATCAGGACGCTGGAGGGATACGCAGCCTTTCCGCCCGGCACATATACGCCTGCAGTTGCGATGGGAAGGTGCTTCATGCCCAGAATGGTGCCGTCCGGCCTGGGATCAAACCAGCTGGAACGCAGCTGCTTTTCATGGAACCGGCGGATATTTTCCGCGGAACGTTTCATCACCTCCAGGAATTCGCTTCCTACCGATTCAAAGGCCTCTTCGATTTCCTCTCTGGTGACAAGAAGATTTTCAGCCGAAATTTCACAGTGGTCAAATTGGCGGGTATAAGAAAAGACAGCCTCATCCCCTTTTGTACGTACCTGAGAAATGATATCGGCCACAATGTCCTCATACTGACCATAATTGTTGGGGCTTCTTTTCAGCAGATCATTCAGCAGGTTCTGCTTTGTATTTTCAGATAGCTTTAATGTTCTCATGCTTCCTCCTGTATGTGCCGGCGCCGTATGTGCCGGATGGAAAATATGATACCAGGCAGCTGTACATGTCAGAACAGCCGCTGACATTTTCTCATGTACACTCTGCCGGCCGGTGATATTTTACAGCTGCTATTGCTGCATCTGCTCCCGCAGCTTCTTTATCAGACTTTTTATCCGTTCAGGCTGCATCTGCATGCTCACCTGATTGACTATCATTCTGGCGGACAGAGGACAGACCTCTTCCAGCACCTCCAGGCCGTTTTCCCGGAGAGTGCTTCCCGTTTCCACGATATCCACGATAACATCGGAAAGCCCCACGATAGGCCCCAGCTCCACAGAGCCGTTCAGCTTGATGATATCCACGGTCTGATGCTTCTTATTATAAAAATAATCCTTGGCAATGTTGGGATATTTGCTGGCTACCCGGATCATTTCGTGATGTTTGAGAAGCTCCCTGGCTTCTGACGGCCCGCAGACGCACATACGGCATTTCCCGAAACCCAAATCCAGCACTTCATATACCCGTCTGCCCTCCTCCAGCAGGGTATCCTTGCCCACAACGCCGATATCGGCGGCGCCGTATTCCACATAGGTGGGAACGTCAGGCCCTTTTGAGAGGAAAAATTTCAGTTTCAGTTCTTCATTTACAAAAATCAGCTTTCTGGAGGACTTATCCTTCATTTCTTCACAGGTGATGCCCACCTCTTCCAGAAGCTCCAGCGTTTTATTGGCAAGCCTGCCCTTGGCAAGGGCAAAAGTAAGATATCTGTTCTCGTCCATTTTCATCCGCATCCTTTCATTTGCTGCCCGGTACCGTATCAGTCCAGGATTTCTTCCGCACATCCGCCTTCCGATGGCAGATAATAAAATGCCTTCTGCATATGCGCCCGGGCTTTTTCCCGGTAAATCCTGATTCTGTCCGCAAAGGCGCTGTCCTGGGCCGTTCTGGAGGCCACGGATGCGGGGATCAGTTCCGTGGGAACACCGTCCGCCCGGAGAGCCGCCGCCTTTTCCAGCGCATCCCGGAAGCGTCCTTCTTCATATATAATAAGGATACCTTCAGCGGCAGGCTGAGGCTTACGCTTCTGACGGGACAACGCCTCCAGCAAATCATCCACTACAATGACAAAACCGATGGCCGGCGCATCCTTCCCGAAATATTTCAGAAGGCTGTTGTAACGGCCGCCCTTGGCAACTGCGTCACCCACGCCGTAGGTATAGGCCTTAAAAATGACGCCTGTATAATAACGGTATTTACTCAGAAGCCCCAAATCAAAGGAAACATACTTCTCCACACCGTATTCGCACAGAACCTGATACAGCTCCTCCAGCCGTTCCACAGCCTGGAGGGAACGCTCGTTGTTCACAAGCTCCCTGGCCTGCTGCAGCGCTTCCGCAGAACCGAACAGATCGTTCACCTTCAGCAAAATCTCACAGTAATCCCTGCGGACGGCCTTCTGCTCCAACAGCTCCTGGGCGCCGAAAAAATTCTTGCTGGATATAAAATCGCGCAGCTCATTTTCCGTCTCCTCATCCAGTCCGGCCTGGGAGCAGATCCCCTTGAAATATTCCACCTCACCGATGCTCACCTGGAAATCCTCCAGCCCGGAGGCCTTCAGGGCTTCCACCACCATGGCGATCATTTCACCGTCCGCCTGAACGGAAGGCTCCTGTATGAGTTCGGCTCCCAGCTGGGTCACCTCCTTCAGCTTTCCCTGAAGGCTGGAGGTATTGGTAAAGGTATTTCCCAGATAGGAGAAACGGATGGGAAGCTTTTCATCCATAAAGTATTTTGCGGCGCAACGCGCCATGGAAGGGGTAAAATCAGGCCGCAGAACGAGGGTATTGCCCTCCTTGTCAAAAAATTTATATAGCTCCCGGGATGGTGTGGTGCCGATTTCCCGGCTGAACACATCGAAAAATTCAAAGGTAGGCGTCTGGATATCCTGATAGCCGAAGGAACGCAGGGTATGGTGCAGCTTTTCTTCCACCAGCAGCTTTCTCAAATATTCTTCGCCGTAAATGTCCCGGACTCCTTCCGGGGTATGTACTAATGGTTTACTCATCTGAACCTCTCTCCTTTTGTTTTACTTTATTGCATTAACGTGCTAATTTAGTAGCATATTAGCAAAGCAAACTATCAATACTATACTAAACAGCCCGCAGGCTGTCAAGTATTTCCTTCCGGCAGTAAGCTGCCAGTCATGTCTTTGCCGTTCAGCTGCCATTCCGCCAGCCTGTCTCCCTCATAACGCAGCTTCAGAGAAAAAAACGGAACGTTTTCTTCCAGCAGCCGGAAAAAAATCAGATCTCCCGTCCAAAGATTCAGGTTGGGAATTTCTGATTTTGGGACCCATTCCAGACAGCCCTCATCACAATCCGTCAGTTCCCCTTCGAAACCATCTGCCGTATAGAGACACATGTATTCCGTCCCCCATTTATCCGACACAAAAGTGACCAGCCCCCGGAACCGGTAGGAAGTAAGAAGAAGCCCCGTTTCCTCCATTGCCTCCCGAAGCAGGCAGTCCTCCGGACTCTCCCCCTCTTCCGCATGTCCGCCGATGCCCACCCATTTATTTTCATTGAGATCGTTTTTCTTTTTGACACGGTGCAGCATCAGATAGCTGTCCTCCCGTTCAATATAGCAAAGCGTTGTAACCTGGCTTTTCATAAGCCCCTCCTTTTACCGGCTATTCTTCTCTTGTATCCAGATCCTTCTGGATCATGTCCAGATAAGGAACCAGTATCCCCTGTTTTTTCGGGAGGAAATATTCCGGATTTAATTCATCATACCGGAAGCTCTTGCGTCCCCCCTCTTTTGCCCTGTCCCAAAAATAGCGCAGATGGGCATAAGGAAGATAATAGAACTGGTTTTTATGGGAAAAAAACAGGAGAAAAAAAGCGACTCCTCCCTGTTTTTCAAAATTTTCCATAAAAGTCACCTGATGCTCATGGATGTTGGCCAGGGCAAAGGTATCCGCAGCGCATTCCTTGGCATCAAAGCACACCGGCAGGCCCTGTACCGCGCCGATATAGTCAACGGTACTTTTCTGGTCAAAATAAGCCAGGGTGATATGGCGTTCATCCTTATCGATTCGGATAGGGGTGATCGGCGTGGGGATTTTCTGGATGAGAGCCAGTCCGTTTTCCTGGTATTTTTCATTGGTGCGGTTGATCAGGTCTTCCAGCGTGGACCCCCGCAGCCCTCTTGAATTCCATGTTGCCATTGCTCTCCTCCCTGTTATTGTGTTTTCAGCCGCAGAAAGGCTTCCGGCTCCGGCGCCGTAAAGGATTTTCCGGAAAGTTCGGCAAAGCAGCCGTCCATTACGGGAAATTCCACGCGGAAGGCATGGAGCATCTGGGAATGGATTCCCAGTCTGCGGTATCTGTCATTACAGGCTTTATTTCCGTATTTGGCATCACCGATAAGGGGATGGCCCAGCGCGGCCAGGTGGGCGCGTATCTGATGGGATTTTCCCGTAAACAGCTCCACCTCGGCATAGGTATAATCCGGATAAAAGGTAAGGGGACGGCAGCCCGTCACGATATGGGCAGCGGCCTTATTCCCTTTAGGCTCGGCGGAAAGAATCCGCACCTGGTTGTTCTTTTCATCCTTGATAAGCCAGGCCTGCGTCACGCCTTCCAGCTCCATTCTGCCTGCCGCAAAAAGCCGGTAGTATTTATGGACGGTGCGTTCCCTCAACAGTTCACTCATCTTCTGGCTGCCTGCCAGGGTTTTTCCGCAGATGACCAGGCCGCTTGTATTCCGGTCCAGCCGGTTGCATACGGAAGGCCGGAAGGTCCGCAGCTGGTCCGCAGTGATTTTTCCCCGGGAAAGCAGGTAATCCGTCAGCCATTCATTCAGGGAATAATCCTGTGCCTCCGCTTTCTGCGTAAGCAGTCCGGCAGGTTTATTCACCAGAAGGATATGCTCATTTTCAAAGATAACTGGAATTTGAAGGTCCGGCTTTAATGAATTGGATGCTGTTTTGTCCGGCACCGTTACTTCTCTCGGCGCTCCCCGGAATTTTTCCAGGGTTTCCTCCGCCAAAAAGAAGCATACCCTGTCACCCGCCGTCAGCTTTTCGCTGCCATCGGCTTTGGAGCCGTTCAGCGTAATATTTTTTTTGCGGAGCATTTTATAAAGGAAGCCGCTGCCAGCTTCCTTTAAATATTTTTTCAGAAATTTATCAAAACGTTGTCCGGCCTCGTTAGCGCCTATCGTTACCTCTCTCATTGCGCGCCCCCTATATGGATATGGCCTTTACCAGGGAAAGCACCGCTTCCGTCTGGGTGTCCTCGACGGAAAGCTCCTGCAGCTGATCCAGCCGGTTTAAGTATTTGGGAATATCCTGAAAAATCTTGATATTTACGTCCCTGATACTGTTCTGGGCGCACATGGCCTGCAGGTGCTTTTCGCAGGCAGCCGTTTTGCATTTGGGATTTACGGCAATACCTATCAGGTTGTTTCCGCAAAATACCATATGTGGGATCTCAAAAGTGGACTCATAGCTTGTAAGGACGTTGTCATAAAGGCAGGGGAGCGTTCCGGTGTGGGCGGACACCTTTTGATAAAGCTCTTCGCTGCAGCCCCTGGCGCGAAGGAACATGATCATATTTACCGCACACTTGCTCGCCGGAAGGCAGCCTAATATGGCGACGATGGTGAGCAGGTTTTTGTTGGTTCCCGTGGTGATGTAGCCTCCCAGGTATATGGCGAGGGAAAGAAGGAACAGGGAAAGGGTTTTGATAATTTCTATTTTCCTCTGGCTTTTGATATAGCCGTATTGGCCTTTTTTAATTCGATGCATTTCGGGAAATCCTCCGTCTGGTTTTATCTGTGTGGGCATAATGAAAAAATGGCAGTCTCCGGATCCGGGCCGTACTCCCGGTTAAAGCTCCATTATTCAGCGCCGGAGCGTGCCGGATTGGGTTCTCGGACACGCTCCTGTAACAGTGTAACACATTACGGCAAAGAAATCCAGAATTGGCTGTTAACGATATTGCGGCCTTGATACTCAGAAAGAAGGTCTCTGGAGTGGATACCGCCGCATTTTTGTATGGTTTTCAGGGAGCCTGTGTTGCTTTTGTCGCAGTCCAGCATTACTTTTTTTAATCCGAGCGTGCGCGCATAGCAAAGGACCTGACGCAGCATGGAAACCGCATAGCCCTTACGCCGCTGGGAAGGGCGGACACTGTAGCCGATATGGCCGCCCAGCTCCTCAAGGGCCGGATTCAGATGGTGGCGGATTTCGATGTTTCCCACTATCGTCCAATCATCAGGACTGTCACGGCGGATGGCGAGGAACGTGGTTACGGGAACGCCGATATAGCTGTTGTTGTCTTTTTCACAGGCCTTTATCTGCTCCAGCCAGCCCGCTATTTTTTCATAATGGTGAAGTCCGCGGCTGCCGTTTATGGTATCGCCGTTTTCCAGGAATTCTCTGCGATATTCCTGGATTTTATGTTCCCATTCATCGTAATCAACAGAATCGGGCTGAATGGCTTCGGTAGGCATAATCAAAGTGATTTCCTGTTCCATTGGCATACCTCCTAAAAAAAATTCAAGCTGTTTGTAAAAAAAGGCTGCATATCAGAAATCCGTAAGTTCCGCCCAGCTTATGCCGCCCGGCACCGCTGTACCGCAGTACAGGGTTTCAGTATGCCGGCCTGTTTCCAGATAGTGACGTATTACATAACCGGCGGTATAGGGCATCCTGCGTTGGGCCAGGTTTTCATAAGCTGTCCATTCCAGAACTCCTTCACTGCATTCAGGCAGGAATGTAGAAAAGATCTGATTTTTCAGTTCTGCAAAATAATAATAATTCTGCCTGATTTCTCCGTCTTTTAATTTCAACGTTACATAACGAAGGGAGATATTTTTCAAATCCTTTTCCGTAAGGCCGGTTTCCTCCTCCAGCTCCCGCAGGACACATGTCCGGGGATCGTTTAATTCATCCGGCTCAAAGTGTCCGCCGATTCCGCACCAGGAAGGCGGCACCACACGGGAGCCGATGCGATAGAGAAGAAGAATTTTTGTGCCGCAGGATATGTAGATAGAGGTCATATTTCTCAGCTTTATGTCAGTATTGGTATCTGCGTCCATATCAGCTTTCCTCCTGAAGGATTCTTTTCTCGTATCCGGTGAGGGTGAGGCTGCCTGTGGGTTTTCCTGTGAAAGTACTGTAGAATCCCAGCTTTTCATAAAAATGGCAGTTTCTCTCTTCTTCCATTATGGTGACAAGCCTCCAGGTGAATACCTCCGGGTACATGGTGAACAACTGGGTCAGGGCCTGGGAAGCGGCGTGCTTGTTCTGCTCCTCGGGGATGATAAAAAGAGGGGAAATCACATGCGCATCCCTCTTTTTCACCACCCTCACAGCGCCTACAATCTTTCCTTCCAGGGCGATAAGCCAGTAATCGGTTTCCTCCTGAGCCAGCTGCAGCTCCACCTTTTCCGGTGGATCCAGCGCAGGGGTTGTTTCTGTGTCATGATATTTTTCATAAAGCGGCATAAATGCGCTTTTTTTCAGCTGGTGAATGAGCAGGGCATCCGTTTTCTGTGCAAGAATCAGCTGTACCGGATCTGACTTTGTAGTAACCATTTTTAATCCTCCTGTTATGCGGAGCAAAATGCGAGTCCTCTGATGGACAATGGATTTTCCTCCTGGTCTTCTGAAGGAAAATTCGAAGCCTCTGTCGGCCATGGGATTTTCCTCCTGTGGAAAGTTTTAATGTGAGGGAAACAGCCGGGTAAGCATATTTTCGGCATTAAAAAACCGCATCAAACAAAAAATATGTCTGATGCGGATAAAGAAGCGAAAAAATATAGGTAACAATAATCAGCTCCGTCACTTCTGCACAGACATATAAGACCTACCGGCTTGTATCCTGTGCATGAAACATAAATTCTGAATAAGAATCATTCCTGCATACGGTTACAAGCAAATACGTCCGTAATAAAAACAAATATGCATATAGGAGCGGATTTCACATCCGCAGATCTGTAAGCTGCGATTCATTGTTTTCCTCTTTCTGTTTATGGGATTTCCAAAAACTTTTTATCATACTAGCACGTTGAAGCAGGGCTGTCAATAGGGGAGATATAGAAATTTGGAGGCACTTAAAAACCTTTTATCTTCATTAACAGCTTCACTAATGCTCATCTCCCCCAAATCCTGTGCAGCCTCCTTAGCATCTCTCCGCCTTACAGATATAGATTTATGATTTGTCTCCTTCTCACCTACAATTACAATATATGGAACCTTTTCCATGCGCGCCTGCCGGATTTTGTATCCAAGCTTTTCAGCATTTGAATCAATCTCTACACGCACTTTTTCTCGTTTCAGAGCACCTGAAACTGGAAATCCAGCTGAATCGTTCCGCATTGCCATGTTCTTCCATTGGAATCCTTTAAGTGAAAATCTAATTTAGGACCGTAAAAAGCTCCGTCCCCCTCATTGATGACATACGGTTTATTCATACCTTTTACAGTTTCCTCCAATGCCTTAGTAGCAAGCGCCCACTCTTCATCCGTTCCAATAGATTTCTCCGGTCTCGTAGACAGTTCAATTTCATAAGCGAACCCAAATCTTTGGTAAACCTCATCAATCAGCTTCATAACGCCCTGGATTTCCTCCATCACCTGTTCTTCCCGCATAAAAATATGGGCATCGTCCTGCATAAAACAACGTGCTCTCATAGGCCCATGCAGTGTTACGGATTTTTCATTTCTATGAATAAGCCCTTCAATCAATTCAAAATCATAATAAAATCCATTTTCAATTGCAGGACCAATGGCACATTTCGTATCCGGATAAAGATGCTTTACTGCATGCGCCAGTACATGGGCGCTCGTGTGCCAGAACGCTTTCCTCCCCTCCTGTTCTTCAAAACTCATTTCTGCCATTTCACCATTTTTTTGCAGAACCTTCATACTCTTGTTGCTCCTTTCTTTTTTGCGGCCGACAGCCGGTTATCAGTATTGAACAACATAAGAAAAGCACCCATAAGACCATAAAAAATAGTCTTAAGGGTGCATTTAACACGGTTCCACCTTAACTTTTCACTTCAGATTCCAATAAATCCTATCCTTTAACACAGGCATACGGTAACACTTACATCACTTCAGCATTACAGCTCTGGAATGGTTTTCGTCTATCTTACACATAAACAGCTTTCACCAAATGCTGTTCTCTCTGGATGTTTCTGAATAAACTACTCTTTTCCGTCATCGTTTTTCTTATGTTATTAGATAAATATTAACAAACGATTGCCCTGTTGTTAATTATTTTTAAAAAAAATCTGTCATAGAAAAATATATAGTGTGATAGTTTAGTTATCTGAGTAGTATCTTTGCTATTTCCAGATCGCTTTTGGAAGAATCCTCTGTTATCAAATTGATTACCTTTTGTACATAAGCATCTTCCAACTCCAATGCTTCTGAAATTGCAGTAACACTAAGCCCCTTTTCCAGTTTTCTTCTTATCATGGATACTAATTTTATTGCTTCTCCCTCAGCACGGCCTATTTTTAATCCATCCTGTCTTCCTTTTTCAATACCAATCTCAAGAAT
>NZ_KE992763.1:90617-113553 GCF_000466465.2 Clostridium sp. KLE 1755 | reverse complement strand
GTACCTGGGGAAAGACAGGAAAGGACCGGAGATATTCTTTAATGAGGAAAACCAGATCGAATATGCGGAGGGGATGGATGAAGCACTGCTGTTGGAAGGAGTGACGGCGGTGGATGAGAAGGATGGGGACGTGAGTGACAGCCTTCTGGTGGAGAAGGTAGCAGGGACAAATGGGAAAGAAGTAATAGTGACATATGTGGCACGAGACGGCGCTAATAATGTGGGGAAGGCATCAAGAGCTTTTACGGTAGCTGGAAGTTATGGTGGAGGAGACATTTTACCTGTGGAAGAAGAAAATTTTGAGACTGGGGATATGCCCGGAACAGAAGGAACGACAGAAGCAGAGACGGAAAGTAACGAGGAAGGCAGTTCTGGAGAGGAAGAAGGTCAAGACGAGAATCAAGGAGAAGAAAATAATGAGGGAGAACCAGCGGGTTCCAATCCGGTATTGGTGTTGAATGCAGATATGATAGAAACCAAAAAAGGAGTGGCACCAAACTGGAATGAAGTGATAGAGACAATGAATGATGATAAGGATGATTATAATACGCTTTATAACAATTTGAAGTTGGAAGGCCAGGTCAAATTGAATGAAGAAGGGGAGTATCCAGTGACATTGTATACGGTGGATACGGATGGAAATAGATCTGAGGTTAGAAGTTTGGTGGTAAGAGTTGACTGAGATATTTAATTTGTTTGGGGTGTCAAAACTATGCTTTTCTATAATGCAAAAATCATGTAGGGCTGTATGTAGTTGAAAAGCTATCTATGAATTCGAAGGTCAATGACTATGTAGGAATTTAAAGATTTGAAAATTGCTGTTTGTATTATCCGGTGGGGAGAAAATGGAAAAAATGAGGAAAGAGAGAACATAAAGTTGAATAGTACTTCGGGGAGAGTCACTTGGGTGGTGACTCTATGATGTTAAATTCATCATCCCGGAGTTTTTATTATACAAAGAACAAAATGACAATTTATAAAAGGAATGGTGGAGAACAGTGGAAACCAATGAGAAGAATTTGAACAATAAATTAAAAAAGCTGAGAAGCCTACGCAACATACAATATTGCAGTGGCGGGAACCGTATATGTTGATTTGTCATTGTCTGTCCTTCTGACATAGCATCATCAAGTGACTGCTGTGCATATTATCCAGGAAAGGGTAGATATGATTAGCAATCGTAATTCTCCAATTCAGGATGATTACCTTGAGAAGTATCTTACAGATGATGTTGCGGATGTTCGTAAGTTAAACCCGACTGCAACTTTGGATGCAGAGGCTGCCTATAAAGGAACTGATTTTGTGGTGATTGTTGCATCAACAAAATAGGACAGTAATACACAGCATTTTGGCACTTCTGCTGTTGAAACAGTAACAAAGCTGGTTATGCAGTACAATTCAAATACAATAATGGGTATTAAATCTACCATTCCGATTACTTTCACTGTTTCTATCCGTGAAAAGACCGGAAGTAAAAATAGCATGTTCAGCCCAGAGTTCTTAAGAGAGTACAAAGCTTTGTATGATAATGTCTGCCCTGCAAAATCAGTGGCTTAAAATGACAGGAAAAATCATGTCCACAGGGAAGAAATCCCCCCTAACAGATGTGAAAATCAGCGTTTTGGATAGACATATAACTCACAGTGATAACATCATTTTAACACGAAATGCAATGGGTTCTTATTGATGCGCACTTTTTTTACACGAAATAAGTGAGTCAGACGTGGGAGAAAAAGGTGATTTTTCTGTGATTTTCTGCATTTTGGATAGAGGGGTGCAGAGAGTGATAAAGTCATTCGGGACTGAAAAATGCAGTGAAATCAAGGGTTTTAAGAGGATTGGATATGGAGAAGTGGTGGAGGTATTTGGCTGTGGTCTGTATCCAAATCGCTTCATTGTTGAAAATAAAAAAGCGGAATGTACTTGGGTCTATCCAATAGAGTTTAGTTGGGGATTTTTGAGGGAAAATAACTTTCAGAATGAAAAATAATTTGAGCCCTAGGAGAACTGCTATAGACTTTTTGCGTGTAGAAAATAATTGTGAACTATATTCAGGTTTGGAAAATTTGACTAAGCTAGATTTATGATATCGTAAGAATTAAGATATTGTTAAGGATGATAATTATGAAAAAAGTAACAGCAGAGGTTGCTTTATCTGTTTTTGAAGAAAAACAAAATAAATGCGCTTCTCCAATTCGGGTTGCCCAAATTATAGGAAAAATGTGGGCTGGTGGTGTTGAAGCGGTAGTGTTTAATTATTATAGAGCAATTGACAAAAAACAAGTGCAGTTTGATTTTTATTATGACGAAGATTCTACGGTTCAACCATCTCAAGAATTAATAGATATGGGGGCACGTTTTATTAAACTTCCACCTTATCAAAAAATATGGAAATATATACCGTGTTTATATCAGCATTTAAGAAAGAATAAATATAAAATTGTACATTCACATTTAAATACTTTAAGCGTTTTTCCGTTGTTGACGGCAGCTATGGTGGGAGTCCCTGTTAGAATAGCACATAATCATAGTGTTCCAAGTGGTAATGAATGGAAGCGTAATGCATTAAAGAACTTCTTGAAAATGTTCTCAAAAGTATTTTCAACAGATTACTTTGCTTGTTCTGAAAAAGCAGGCAGATGGTTATTTGGAAATAAGTCTTATGATTCAGGTAAAGTAATAGTAGTACCCAATGCCATAGAAAATAAACGATTTTTAAGAGATGAGGTAATCAGAGAGAAAAAACGGAAACAAATGAATATAGATAATTCATTTGTTGTTGGACATGTTGGTAGATTTACATATGCGAAAAATCATTTGTTTTTATTAGAGATTTTCAAAGAAATATTGAATATGAAACCTAATGCGAAGCTATTGTTAGTTGGCGATGGGGAATTAAGAGATGAAATCAAAAGCAAAATTAGTCAATTAGGTATTTGGGATCAAGTGATACTAGCAGGAAAAACAACTTCGCCCGAAGAATTTTATCATGTAATAGATGTGATAATTTTGCCTTCAATTTTTGAAGGCTTGTCAGTTACAACAATTGAAGCACAATTTAGTGGTGTCCCGATTGTTATTTCAGAAGCTGTGCCAAAAGAAACCAACATTAGTAATGGCTTTAAATATATGAAGCTATCTGATTCTGCTGAGCTTTGGGCAAATGCGGCTATTGAATTATCAAACATAAGTGTTGAGCTATTGCCTGAAAGTCAGAGATTTGATATTAAGTATGCTGCTCCTAAGTTGACAAATTGGTATCTTAGTAAATAGAAAAAATGTGAGGTATAAAATGCAAAAACCGTTAATTTCAGTTATAATGGGAGTTTATAATTGCAAAAATCTGGAGTTACTTGAGAAAAGTGTAAATTCAATTATTAATCAGACATATTCTAATTGGGAATTGATTATCTGCAATGATGGTTCAACCGATAATACAACGGATATATTGGATAAAATTTCACAGTTGGATAATCGAATTAGAGTGATTGGTTACGAGAAAAATGTAGGATTGAATAATGCATTGAATAAATGCATTGAAAATTCAAATGGTGATTATATCGCACGGCAAGATGATGATGATATTTCATGTCCAGAACGCTTGCAAAAAGAAATCGAATTCCTGTTAGAGCATCCGGAGTATGATATGGTCGGAACAATCGCTGCCGTATGTGATGATAATGGGAAATGGGGCGATTGGAGTCTTCCACAAATTCCTGAAAAAAAAGACTTTCTTTGGAATAGTCCTTTTATGCATCCAACAATTCTTGTTCGTAAAGATTCACTGATTAAAGCCAATGGATATCGAATTGCTAAAGAAACCAGACGATGTGAGGACTATGATCTTTTTATGAGAATGTACACATTAGGTATGCATGGGTACAATATTCAAGAACAACTGTATCGTTATCGAATGATCAATGACCCTAACAAAACATACAGGCCAATGAAATATAGAGTTGATGAAGCAAAAGTGCGTTGGATAGGATACAAAAGCATGGGAATTTTATTAAAAGGATTGCCATATGTACTCAAGCCGATACTTATCGGTCTTATCCCATCAAAAATTTTTGCAAAAATCAGAGGTAAGCAGTATTGAATATTTTTGAAAATTAAGAGGTGGCTATGAAAATCAGCAAACGAAAATCTTTTTTTTTACTTATTGAAATAGTTGCGATTTTGGGTTTTACTTTCTTCTCTCTGTCTGCAACTTATCAAGGCGTTGAGGATTTTAAACAATTATGTGCCATAGGGAGTATTTTTATTGCTATTGTCTTAATAATGAACATTCGTTTTGAAAAAACAATGCTTTCACCGTTTGTATTTGTTGCAATGTGCTTCATACTATTTCAATTTGGAACTCCAATTCTTTATGGGATTAATGAAAAATATGCAAATTATTATGTGGAATATATTGGCATTCAGACTGCATTTGAGGGTGCAAAGTATTCAATCTTGTGCATACTACTTTTTTTACTTGGTGGACTTTGGGGTACACAAGGAGATAAGCAAAGCATAGAAGTTAAGAAAAACTTTCTTAGTAATGATGCGTTAATTTATATGACTGCAAAAATTCTATTTATTGTTACAGGAATTATTGCTATTCCGCTTACAGTTGCTGTCATGTTTACAAGTCTACAATATGGCTACGCCTATGTTAAATTAGATACAATGGGGTATTATAATGGAATTACAAATTTTGCAAAGACAATTTTTGTTGCATCTGGATTTTTGTCATTAATGTATGCAAAAAATAGGACAAATCAAAGAGCTATTTTATTCACTTTGTTAGGGTATTCTATTGTGTCTCTGGTGTCAGGTGGAAGAACAGAGGGGCTTTCAAGTTTACTTGCATTGATGTATTTTCAACTATGTCGTTCTAGCAAAAAAAAGAATTTTTCAAAGTATGTAATAGGTGGTCTTGGTATTATAGCTATAATGTTTATTTTGGTGTATGTTGCGAACAGCCGTATGGGCAAAACTGTGGAGGAAATAAATCTATTCTCTATTCTTGAGAGTATGATTGATGAAATGGGTTTTAATTTTACATCTATTTGTTTTACCATGGATTATGTGCCTCATACTACCAATTATCAATATGGTTTATCATATATTAATTCCTTGATTTGTTTAATTCCAGCTTCGATTGATCCAACGGGGATTATAGCCGCTATAAAGCAAACAGGACCAGAACTGTGGCTGGCCAACCAACTTAAAAATTCATATGGAGCACTGTTTGGGTTTGGTGTAGGATATTCAGTTATTGCTGAGAGCTTTTATAACTTTGGAAAATTTGGCTTTATAGTTATATATTTACAAGGATATTTTATTGCAAGGCTTTTAAGTTTGAATTATAAAAATAAAATTTCAGAGTATATTAAATTGATTCTGATATATGCATTAACAACATATCCGAGGCGCTCCTTCTTTACTTTGCTTAAAGTGGTTGAATATGACATACTTCTGTTACTTTTAATCGTTTGGTTGGTCTATAATATGACAAGGAGGGGCAGGAGGATACATGAAAAAGAAACAATCGGGAACTAAAAGTTCAATAATAAATAGTTTTTCCGGCATGATAGCATATGTTTTTGTTATGCTTTCGACAATGGCAACGAGAATTGCATTTGCACATTTCTTAGGAGAGGAACTGCTTGGGTTAAACAGTCTGTATACAAGTATATTACAAATATTGCAAATTTCTGAATTGGGTATAAGTGCCGCAATTATTGTGTTCCTTTACGAACCAATTAGAGAGGCAGACCGAGAAAAAACAAAATCCATTATGGCGCTTTACAGGAAAGTATATCGAGTGTTTGCTGCTTTTTTAATGCTGCTCGGTTTAATAGTTCAGGTATTTGTAATCCCTAGAATTGTAAAGGTTAATACCATTACGATTCGAAGAGCACAGTTGTATTTTTTCCTTTTTTTATTAGGAATCGTGTGTAGCTATTTATTTGCCTCTTCAAAATCTATCTTTTATGCGGAACAGAAAAATCGAATAATTTCATATGTGCAAGCTGTTCAAAAAGTAATAGTCGGTACATTGCAGATTATCATGGTGTTTTACTTTAAAAGTTATGTCGTGTATCTTGTTTTAGCTATTATTGGCTATTTGGTGGAAAATATCATTTGCCATGTGTATATTTTAAAAGAACATCCGTATTTAAGTGATAGGGATTACACACCTTTGAGTAAGAGGAAAAAGCGAGAGATTATAAATGTTATTAAACCGATTTTTATCGTTCGAATTGCGGACAAGGTATTGGGACAGACAGACTCACTACTGATCAATCATTTTATTGATATTGCTACTTTGGGTATGTATACAAATTACCATACAATTTTTAATGCTTGTTTAGGTTTGTTTAATCCGATTGGATCTGCTTTAACATCTAGTTATGGTAATATGGTTATTACAGCTAAACCTGCGGAAAGATATTCGGCATATAAAAAATCATATGCTGCTTTTCATTTGCTGGTAGTATGGGTCTGTGTGATGTTTATTACCTTTATTCAAGATTTCATCGCGGTAGCATATGGAGAGAAATATCTTCTCTCAGATTCATTGGCCATTTGGATGACAGTATATTTATATTTCTATTTGGTGAAAACTATTTATTATTCATATCAAAATGCTTTAGGGCTACAAAAAATCGACCAAAAACAGATGATAATCCAGGTGTTTGCTAACATCATTTTTTCGATTCTTTTGGTCATGAAAATGGGAATTAACGGTATTATTGTTGGAACCATTCTTTCATTAGTAATTTTTTCGGTTGGATATAAAGGATATGCAATATATAAGGTTGTATTTGAAGTTAAGACAGATTTATTCTTTAGACGGACAATATGCGATGGTTTGTTTGCGTTTATGTGTTGTTCAGCTACTTTTTTAATTACAAAGTTATTTGTTGTGAGGACAATAATTGCACTTATGCTTAAGGCCATTGTGCTTGGAGGTGCTGGAACAATCCTTTGTGTACTGGTTATGTTGATGAGTAAAGAACATAGAATGCTGATGTTCTCATTATTGAACAGAATAAAATTAAGGAGGAGTTAACAAATTATGCCCCCTAACATTAAAACATTATTAGCATATGAACGAAAAAGAAATTTGGGAAATGAAAGAATTCTCCATGTTGCAAAATTGATTGTAACACGGCATCCGGCATGGATCAGGTGGAAATACATAAAACATTTGCGACTTTCCGAACATTGTAAAAGCATAAAGAAATATTACCACCTATGGCACAAAAATATACTTGGCTTAAAGTTGGGATATGAAATTACAGGTACCAATATTGGTAAAGGTTTAACTCTTTATCATAATGGACCTATTGTTATTAATGGGAACTCTATCTTGGGAGAAAATGTTACTTTTCATGGGGACAACTGTGTTGGAAATGATGGTAAAACAGATAAATGCCCTATAATTGGAAATAATGTAAATATAGGCGTTGGAGCAAAAATTATTGGGGACATAAAAATTGCTGATAATGTTATTGTTGGAGCCGGTGCAATCGTAGTGGATTCTTTCAATGTACCGGGGGGGGGTACTAGTTGGTGTGCCTGCAAAAGGTATTGTAAAGAATACGGATTTTGTAGAAGATTTATAATTCATCTTAAAAATTTCATACTGAAACATTCGCAACTCATCTCAATATCATATAAAAGTATGGTCGTGAGGTGACGTGATGATGAAGGTGAAAATAAAAAGAAGAATACGAGAATTGTTACGCTTACCGATAGATTTAAAAAATAGACACCGATTGAAAAATCATAATTGTAGTATTTTTTGTTCGAATTGTATTGGAGGAGTCATTTATCATAATCTGGGGTTACAATTTATGTCTCCTACAATTAATATGTACTTTGAATCGAATGATTTTATAAAATTTCTTAGAAATCCAGAGGGTTATTTAGATAAGCCAATAAAGCTGCTTGAGGTAGCTGAAGAAAATTATCCAGTTGTGCAGATTGAGGATATTGTTTTACACTGTGTGCATTATCATACACTACAAGATGTGGAACGTGCATGGAATAATCGAGCAAAACGAATAGACTGGAGTAACATCCGAGTAATAATGAGTGAACGCGATGGATGCACTGAAGAGGATTTGATTGCATTTGATCAGTTACCGTATGAATACAAAGTCGTATTTACTCATAAACCAATGCCAAATATAAAATCATCTGTATATATCCCTGGAACTGATTTGGATGGGACGGACGGCCATTGGGTTGCGCCATTAACTAATTATGTGGGGAAAATTACAGGAAAAAGAGTCATAGATAAATGGGATTATGTTAAATTTTTGAATGATGGCAGTATAAAATAGTAAAATCTGGAAGTGGTACTGCCCTAAAATAGAATGAAGGAAGGCAGAGGAAAGGCATCATGAAAATTCTATTTACAGTAGAAAATTATTATCCGAAAAACAGCGGAGTGCCAGCAGTAACAAAATATCTTGCAGAAGGACTAGCTGTAAAAGGACACGATGTCCATGTTGCCACCAGATGGGTAGAGAACTATCCATCACAGGAAGAGAAAGGCAATGTGATTATCCATCGATTCAAAATTAATTATGACTGGCAAAAAAAGCCTACTGGGAAAGTACATACTTATTGTAAATTTGTTACTATGGGATCATTTGATGCACTTATTTGTGAGTGTGCCCAGTGTGTAACAACAGACGCGTTGTATTCAGTATTGGATAAAATCGGCGCAAAAAAAGTTTTTCATTCACATGGTTTCTCTGGCGTGCTTCTGAAACCGTTCGATTTTTCTAAACCAATTATTCGAAATGCGAAGGATACTTTCAATTATTTTGTTTGGAAGGCTTATTATAATAAAAGGTTCAAACAAATGCTTGGAAAATTTGACATGACTCTTTGCTTATCTGAAGTAGACAGTAGTAAACCTTATTTAGATGCATTTTCAATAAATCCGCCAAAGGTTTTATTAAATGCGGCGCAGGATATGTTCTTTCGTGGCGATATTGATAAAACTACTATGAGTAAATATATATGCTTAGATTCATCAAATTATTATATAAGTGTCGCAAATTATAATGGATATAAAAATCAGATTAGTATGCTCAAGGAGTTTTATTTGTCTAGTAGTAAAGATGCAGCAATGGTTTTTATAGGAACTGTAAAGACAAGTTATTATGAAGCTCTTTTACGTGAAAAACAAATTTTGGATGAAAAATATGGAGTGCGTGAGGTTTATATCCTTACGAATGTGAATCGTGAAGATATTCCTGGGGCAATAGCTGGTGCCCAAATTTATCTTGTGGGTAGCACTTTTGAGGAGTTTTCCATATCTATTATCGAAGCAATGGCAGTCGGAACACCATTTATTAGTACCAATGTAGGAAATGCTCGAACACTACCGGGTGGTGTCACGATTGATGATATTGGCGAAATGCATCAAGTAATAGATAAACTGATAGAAAACAAGGAAAAATATCTCGATTTACAGAAGAAGGGAAAGGATTATGCTTATCAAAATTGTAGGGTAGATGCAGCTGTTGATAAGTTGCAGCATTACTTATTACAAAAGTAAAATCCTATGGTATAAGAAATGATAGTTCTGAAATTACAAGGCGGACTGGGAAACCAGATGTTTGAATACGCATTTGCCCGGACTATTCAAGAACAAAAAAAAGATAAGAAATTAATACTTGATACATCAGATTTTCAATATGATAAACAGCGTGAATATTCGCTGGGGCATTTTATTCTGAATGAAAATATAGAGATTGATTCAAGCGGAAAATTTAACCTTTGGTATGACCAGAGAAAAAACCCTCTACTCAAAGTGGGATTTAAGTTTTGGCCGAAGTTCCAATTCCAAACATTGAAATTGTTTGGGATTTATGTTTGGGATTATGCAAAGTATATTCCGGTTGATGTCTCCAAAAAACATAAAAATATTTTGTTACATGGGTTGTGGCAAAGTGATAAATATTTTTCACAAATTTCTGAAATAATTCGAAAAGAGTTTGCGGTTAAAGATGAGCCATCACAAGGTAACAAGGCTTGGTTAGAGCGTATTTCTTCGGCGAATGCAGTTTGCGTACATATTAGAAGAGGTGATTTCTTAGCAAAAGGCAGTGTTTTGTTAACATGTTCAAACTCATATTATTTAAAGGCAATGGAAATTATTTCAAAAAAAGTGAATGAACCTGAATTTTTCATATTCTCTGACGATATTGAGGATGTGAAAAAAATTTTCGAATTTCCTGGTTACCAAATTACGCTTGTGAATCAGTCCAATCCCGACTATGAAGAGTTGAGGTTGATGTCTAAATGCAAGCATTTCATAATTGCAAACAGCACATTCAGTTGGTGGTCTTCGTTGCTTTCCGAAAATGAAGATAAAGTAATTGTTGCACCTCGTCTTTGGTACAGTGATGGTAGAGATACTAGTGCTTTGATGAGAGACGAGTGGATTATTATTGATAACGAATAATTGAAAGGAATATGGTGCTGCTGACCATGCATCACCATTAGGAAATATAGATGAGGGTAGACTTAATAACACTTCATGCAGTTCCGAATTACGGATCAGCATTACAGGCGTTTGCAACTCAAGAATTGTTTAAGCAATTTAATTGTGATGTGAAAATCATAAATTATGTAAGAAACAATGTTCGATTTGAGAATCTAGTAAATACATGGAGTAGAGGAAACCCTGTCAAAGCGATGGCTATATGCCCAACAATAATGAGGTGGAAAAAGGTTTTTGGGAGTTTTTATGAAAAATACTTGAATCTTACAGAAGGCGTGTATACGACCGAGGCAGATTTTGAAAATTACCCGTTAGAGGCAGATATTTATTGTACAGGGAGTGACCAAGTGTGGAATTCAAAATGGAACGAGGGAATTTTACCCCCGCTTTATTTGTCGTTTGTTCCTGCTGATAGATTTAAATTTGCCTTTTCAGCGAGTTTTGGACAGAAATCCTTAAGCAAAGAAGAAGTTAATGCAACGAAAAATTATATCAAGCAGTACGATTTCATTTCTGTTAGAGAAAGTACAGCAAAGGATATTATTGAAAAACAATATGGCTTTGAAAAGGCAGTTCATTTATTAGATCCAACATTGTGTTTGACAAGTAAATTTTGGCGTAGCTATGCAACACCAAGAAAAATCAAAGAAGATTATATTTTGGTGTATAATTTAAATAGAAGCAATGAATTTGATCATTATGCTGTTAAATTGTCAAAACGCACAGGACTGAAACTTGTTCGTTTTTGTACACGTTTGGACCAATTTTATCGTCCAGGGAAAAG
This sequence comes from Clostridium sp. KLE 1755, assembly GCF_000466465.2. NCBI lineage: Bacteria > Bacillati > Bacillota > Clostridia > Eubacteriales > Clostridiaceae > Clostridium > Clostridium sp. KLE 1755. The sequence goes on along the minus strand of NZ_KE992763.1, from coordinate 102,250 downwards.
TATGCTTGTACCAGAAGTATTTGATTTCGTTAGTTTAATAGATAATGCTAAATATGTACTTACGGATTCGTTCCACGCAACAGCGTTTTCTATAAATATGAACACAGAGCCAATTTGTGTTTATCCAACAGAATTTGGTGGAAGAATCGAAAGCTTTTTAAACTTAACTGATTCCAAACAAAGGCATATAAAAGGGTATGATGACTTTGATATTATTGAAAGAAATGTAGATTTTCAAAAAGTAAATAGTATATTAAATCAAGAGCGTAAAAAGGCTCAGGATTTTTTGAAAGATGTTTTTGCTGCAGCGGAAGAATATCAAACCAACAAGGAATAGGTGACTTATATGAAGACGGTGTGTAACACCAATCAATGTACTGGCTGTATGGCATGTGTTGAAAAATGCCCAGTGAAGGCAATTTCTATAATAGATCAGTGTCAAGCATATAATGCAGTTATTGATGAAGAAAAGTGCATTGGTTGTTCTACTTGCACGAAAGTGTGCCAAAAGAATAATCCTCCAGTATTGATGCAGCCAATAGCTTGGTATCAGGGATGGACTCACGATGAAACTATTCGAGCAAGCGCTTCCTCAGGAGGCGTTGCTTCAGGAATTATTCGGACATTTTTAGAAAAAGGTGGAGCAGTGTGCAGTTGCGTGTTTGTAGATGGAGAGTTTATTTTTAAAACGATAGAAAGTGAAGCGGAAGCAAGTAGATTTATTGGTTCAAAGTATGTAAAAAGCAATCCACAAGAAGCGTATCGGAAAATATTAGATAAATTAAAAAAAGGAATTGATATCCTGTTTGTTGGTTTGCCATGTCAATCAGCTGCGGTACAATTGTTTGTTCCACAAAAATACCATGAAAAATTGTATACAGTTGATTTGATTTGTCATGGTACTCCATCGCCGCAACTACTGAATATTTTTTTAAGCGAGAAGGGAATAGAGTTAAAAAAAATAAAAGAGATTAGCTTTCGAAAAAAAGAGAGATTTCAGATAAGGGAAGATTATAAAACAGTTGATTACAATGGAACTTGCGATAAGTACTCAATCGCTTTTCTAAACTCAGTATCATACACTGAAAACTGTTATTCTTGCCATTTTGCTGAAACCAAACGAGTGTCTGATTTGACTTTGGGTGACTCATGGGGCAGTGAACTTCCAAAAGAGGAAAGGGAAAAAGGCATTTCTTTGATCCTGTGTCAGACGGAGAAAGGGAAAAAATTATTAATAGATTCGCAATTACATTTGGAATCTGTGTCGCTAGAGCGCGCAATCGAATACAACCATCAATTAAAGCATCCATCAAAATGTCCGAGCTTCCGAAAACAATTTTTTGACATTGTCGAAAAGAAAAATTTTTCAAGGGCGGTATGGGCTTGTTACCCCAAGAATTGTTTAAAACAGATTTTAAAAGGTACAATGGTTAAGTTGAAAATTTGCGGGGGGGGGATAACAACTTATAGTATTTCGCTGAAGATTAGATAAATTGGAGGTTGACAGCGTGAATGAAAAAATTATACTTGACAGACAGGGATAATTCTGTCGACGAATTAAGGGGAATAGCCATTCTTCTAGTTGTTATCGGTCACGTTATCCAATATGTTTTCTCACCTGAAGGATTTGATAACAATTTCATATTTCGGATTGCCTATTCATTCCATATGCCTCTGTTTATGTTTATTGCAAATAAACGATAAGAATATCATTCCTTTGAAATGGTCAATGAATAGGGCATTGCATCTTGTAATACCATTTCCATTTGTTTTCTGGGCAATAATTAGTACTTTAGTATATGATGGTAATATATTTGTTCATTCGTTTATAAAAAAATGATGTTTCCGGAAAATGGATTATGGTTTTTGAAGGTTCTGGCTGAAATCACAATAGTTGAATGGTTCGCATATAAATTATCTTCGAAGATAGGTGCTGAAAAACAGGCGTCTTGTTCCACCGATTTTCACGGTAGAAGTTACATATGCAAGAACTTCCCTGGAACCAAAGATATTGGTCAGAACTCGGCGTACACCCGTATAGTAAACTCCGATTCTTTCATCAGAGAGCACAAAGTCATTTTCTATAAACAGACGTTCTCCATGCTTTGTAGGTCTGCCCCTTCGATCAGTCGGTACTTTAGCAAGATCATACAGGACAGAATCGCATCGTGCATTCCCAATCAGATTGAGATTTGGATATTCGTCAACGACGGAAACAAGATTTTTCTTCACATAGAATGATAACATCTTTTTTCTTCCTGAAGTCTGGCGTCACCTGACGGATCATGGAAACCGCAAGTTCCAGTTTTGAATCCGTTTTCTGCCACATCCGGTATCCGAGTGGTACAGAAAGATAGGATACTTTACTGTTATTCCATACCGGAACGCAGAGCATGACACTTACAAAACAATGACCCTTTAAATAGTTTGAGCCATTATGAGCAGCATGGTCAAACAGTTTGGAGACATTTTCAAATTTCTCTCCGAATTTGGAGAGCATAGTATCGTCAACACATAAAAATACCGGTTGAGATTTTAGAGTATCCGGAATCAGATTCAATGCGATTTTTGCAGTAACATTCATAAATCTGGAATAGTCAGCTTTTGCATAGGAACAGGCGTAATAAAATACATTCAATGATTTTTCAGTTATACCTGACAAAAAAATGGCGATACTGGGAACGAATGGAATCGGCGGATTCCAATACAAGTATAGAAAGGACTAATAAAAACAGTGTATCAACAGTGGGTGCAGAAAAAGTTTCAAAATAAATATAGAAATACCGATAAAGTCTACTAATTAGATTTTTCTCGTTGTATAATAAGTTTATCGTACAGAGTCATTCCTTTCATGTGTATTAGTTGCCAAACTTATTATACATCATAGGGCTCTGTACGATATTTTTTTGTTAAAAAGTTGTAAAGTGGTGTTTTATTAAGCATTTATATTGCAAACCCCTTTTCATTAAATTATTCACATTTCCATCCACCCCAAAAGTCACAATAACACAACAAATATCAAAATATCACAATTGTCCCCTCCCCCTCCCACAATCTATAATAAACCCATCAAATAAAGGAGGGGACCCAAATGAAAAAGAAAAAACTACTAAGCATTCTTCTTTCCGCCGCCCTGGCATTTTCTCTTACCGCCTGCGGCAATTCTAACAATGAAGCCCAGACTTCAAACTCAGCTTCATCATCCACATCAACCACAACAACAGAATCAAAAGACGTCTCAGCGTCCGATGCCGATGCCAACACCGACACCGCAGCCGCAGAGGCTGATCCCTTCGGCAAATACGCCGACCCGCTGGAAATCCATTTCGTCCGCGCCACGGATGACACCATTGAGACAAACGTTCTCGCCAACCTGCCGGGCCAGACCCTGGAGGATAACTTCTGGCTTGATACCTATGAGGACGAGCTTGGCATCAAGGTAGTCTATGACTGGATTGTAAAAGGTGACGATGAATTCAACCAGAAAATGAACGTATCCATGGCCAGCGAAGAGCTTCCTGACGTGATGTGTGTAACGGCGACACAGATGATGCAGCTCATCGACGCAGGTCTGGTTCAGGAAATGGGACCGGTTTTCGAGCAGTATGCCACCGATTTCACTAAAGAGGTTATGAACCAGGAGGGTGATTCCCCGTTCCTTGCAGGCCAGAAGGACGGCGTACAGTACGGTCTGCCTGTAACCGGCGGAAGCGTGGACTCCGTTGACCTGATGTGGATCCGGACAGACTGGCTGGAAAAACTAAATCTTGAGGTTCCCACCACCATGGATGAAGTCCTTACCATGGTTGACCAGTTTGTAAACGCTGATTTTGACGGCAACGGCGCCAAGGATACCGTAGGTATCGGCGTGGCCGGAACCAGCATGCTGGGCGGCGGCTTCGGCGGTCTGAGAGGCTTCTTCAACGCTTACGGCGCATATCCGGGAATCTGGGTGGAAAAGGACGGCCAGCTGGCCTACGGCGCAATCCAGCCGGAATGTAAAACAGCACTCGCAGCGCTTCATGATATGTATGAAAAGGGCTACATTGACACAGAATTCGGCGTTAAGGATTCCACCAAGGCAGGAGAGGCTGCAGCAGCCGGAAAATGTGGTTTTACCTTCGGACAGCAGTGGCTTTCCCTCACTCCCTTCCAGTCCTGTAAGGACAACGATCCGGACAGCCAGTGGTCCGCATATCCGCTTCCTTCCTCAACGGGCGAACCGGCTGTTGCACAGGCGGATCTGGGCACCAATAGATGGATCGCCGTAAACAAAAATTTTGAACATCCGGAAGCAGTTGTAAAAATGATAAATCTCTTTATTGAGAAATGTTGGGGCGAGACCGGAGACAATGGTAAATATTATGCGCCACCAGAGGCAGAAGGCGTATGGAAGCTTTCTCCTATCCAGTGCTCCATGCCTCATAAGAATCTGCAGGCCTACCTGGACATCGAAGCAGCCCGTCAGTCCGGCGATACCTCTTCCCTGACAGGAGAAGCGAAATCCATCCAGGATAAGCTGGACAGCTATTATTCCGGAAGCGATGAAGGCTTCGCTCTCTGGGGATGGGAAAGAATTTACGGACCCGATCCCAGCTCTTATTCATCAATCAATGCCATGAGCGAGGATAACCGCATCATGATCAATAAATTTGTGGGAGCGCCCACCGAGACCATGACAGAAAAGCTTTCCACACTGGAAACCATGAGGGATGAGGTATACACCAAAATCATTATCGGCGAAGCTTCCATCGATGAATTCGATACCTTTGTTGAAGATTTCAACAAGCTGGGCGGAAGCGATATGACAGCAGAAGTAAATGAATGGTATTCCTCTGTAAAATAAGCGGAAAAGGTAACCTGTGACCTGTGACAGCCGGAGGCTTTGGGCATACAAACAAAACCTCCGGCTTTTCCGGTCCGTAAATACATAAATCTGTGCCGGCAGCGGCCCTCGCTGCCGGCAGCATGGAGGACTGTTATATGGCAGCTGGCAGACAAAAACAAAAAAAGAAAAATGCGATCCGAAGGGAACTTCCCCTGCATCTTATGCTGGTTCCCGGAATTATTTTCACTGTTATATTTTGTTATATCCCAATGGCGGGCATGGTAATCGCCTTCCAGAAGTTCATTCCGGCCAAAGGCCTGTTCGGAGACCAGAAATGGATAGGCTTTGATAACTTTACATATCTGTTCAATATGCCGGGAGCAATGTCAGCCTTACGCAACACCGTTGTCATTGCTTTTTTTAAAATCGTTCTCGGCCTGATTGTGCCGATTACCGTTGCCATCCTTTTAAATGAAGTACGTTCCAATAAATTCAGGAAAACAGTGCAGACAGCCATATATCTTCCTTACTTCCTGTCCTGGGTCGTTCTTGGAGGCGTTATGATAGATATTCTTTCTCCCTCCCAGGGTATCCTGAATCAGGTCCTGAATTTCTTTGGAATAGATTCCATTTTCTTCCTTGGCAGCAATAAATGGTTCCAGCCCACTATCATCATGACGGATGTCTGGAAGGGCTTCGGCTTCGGTACGGTGGTTTATCTCGCCGCCATCACCGGAATTGATCTCAGCCTGTATGAGGCCGCGACGATGGACGGCGCGAACCGCTTCCAGAAAATGTGGCACGTGACACTGCCGGGCATACGGATGATCGTTGTACTCATGTGTGTGCTTTCCCTGGGAAATGTACTGAACGCCGGGTTTGATCAGGTTCTGAACCTCTACAGCCCCCAGGTTTACGAGACCGGCGATATTATTGATACCTTTATATACCGCATCGGCCTGATTGACGCGCAGTTCGGGCCGGCGACGGCAATGGGCGTGTTCAAGTCCGCCGTATCCTGTCTCTTCATTTCCGTATCCTACTATGTTGCATATAAATTTTTCGATTACCGGATCTTTTAACGTAAAAACGGAGGGGCAAGCCTTATGAAAATGAATACAAAAACACAAAAAAGCGGTGTGAAGGTCAGAGAATCCGTGGGTTCCCGTATTTTTACAATTATCAATACCCTGATTCTCGCCTTCCTGGCGCTGATCTGCATCCTTCCCCTGATCAATATCCTGGCGATTTCCCTCAGCTCCAATGCCGCGGCTACAGCCGGGCTGGTGAAGCTGTTGCCGGTGGATTTTACCCTGAAATCCTATGAATACGTGGCAAAAAGGGCGGCCTTCTGGAAATCCCTTGGGGTGACGGTGATCCGGTGCCTGCTGGGCGTATCGCTGAATGTCATCATGTGCGTCCTTGTGGCCTATCCGCTGTCCAAGGATAACCGCAAGCTGAAGCTGCGCACGGTATATACCTGGTTCTTTTTTATCACTATGCTGATCAATGCGGGACTTATCCCATGGTACATGACGATTAAGAGCGTGCATCTGCTGGGAACCATCTGGGCGCTGGTGCTTCCGGGAGCAGTGCCCGTATTCAGCGTGGTGCTGATGCTGAATTTTTTCCGGGCGATACCGGAGGAGCTGGAGGAGGCCGCTTTCATGGACGGAGCAGGCCACTGGAATATCATGGCCAGGATCTATGTGCCGCTGTCCAAGGCCAGCATTGCCACCATCTGCCTGTTCGCGCTGGTTTATCACTGGAATTCCTGGTTTGACGGCATCATCCTCATGAACAAACCCACACAGTATCCCCTGCAGAGCTATCTGCAAACCATCATTATCCAGGGGGACACCTCCGTCAACAGCACCACGGACTGGCAGACAATGGCGCTGATCTCCGACAGAACCGTAAAATGCGCGCAGATTTTTCTGTCCACCCTGCCTATTGTGGCAGCTTATCCTTTTTTACAGAGATATTTTGTAAAAGGAATGGTTATGGGTTCTGTAAAAGGGTAGTAAAGCGAAGCACTCCGGATAGCCGGGCTGCTGCAGTAATTCAGCCGGCATTCGCTGGCTGTCTTCCGGAAAAATGCAAAATCACAGGCCGTTATGCTAAAATAGTGTTGGCCCGGCCATAATTACCGTTGGAAGAAGCAAGTGAAAAACGCTTCCGGCCTGCAGGGCGGCCGGGCAGATTGGGGGAGGCAGATGTACCATTCCAGAACATTTCATAAAATGCTGATTTCCATTACACTGGTATGTCTTTGTTTCTACGGGATCGGACTGTTCAGCAATCAGTACAGCAGGAATGTGCTGTCCCATCAGATCCAGGACACGTTGGATTCCAAGGTCCATTTCTGGGAGGAACAGCTTCAGCAGGAAACCGACAGCCTTCTGCTGACGCAAAGCAGCCTGACGAATGACGCCAGCCTTCTCAAGCTCCATGTGGCCTGGGACAGCCTGAGCAATTACCAGCGTTATGAAGCGGTGAAACAGTTTTCCTACCGCCTGCTGAATGTAAAGGTACTCCACAGCATTGCCGCGTCCATCAAGACCTATTTCCCGGACAGGAAAATCGTAATCAGCGCCGACAGCCCCATCCTGGACAGCTATGAGGAGGACGATTACGGAGATTTCAAGCAGGCCTGTCTGAATGAGGACGGGAGTATCTGCCTGACCATCTTTTTCCCTTACAATATGAATCCGTCCAACCGGAAAATCCCCCATTTTTACATAAGAACCACCATCACGCCGAAAACGCTGCAGGGGAAACTGGAGGAAATGCTGGGCGAGGATGAGGGCACCGTTTTTTTGCTGAACCAGGACGGCAACGTACTGGCCGGTTCCGGGAAAAAGCTGGAGGAGGACATCGCTTCCGTTCCGGTTCTCGCTTTAGTTCAGGAGAAAATCCGCACAGCAGGAGAGGAAGAAAGCATTCACGCCTCCAGGGATGGTTTTGCTTCCGGCCGGCTGCTTTCCCGCCTGGGAATCTGGCTGGTTTACTGTTATCCCAATCAGGTGGTGGAAAAGCCGCTCCGTTTTTTCCGGATCTTCAATGCGGCTCTGACCATTCTGGTGGTGGCTCTTCTGGGCGCTTATGCTTTTTACGCGGGAAAATCCTTTGCAAGACCCCTCGGCCGGATTCTCCAGGCCATGGAGGATAAACAGGATAAGAATTCCTTCCTGATCCAGAAAAAAGGGAAGGACGAGCTGGCCATCATTTATGACAAATACAACCGGATGGTCCTCCGTACGGAAAGCCTGATCCGCGAAAACCTGGATTCCAAATATCGTGTGCACATCGCGCGGCTGAGGGCGCTGCAGTATCAGATCCAGCCCCATTTCCTGTACAACAGTATTTTCCTGATTTACCGCATGGCGCAGATGGATGAAAACGAGCCTATTGCCGATTATGCGGAGCATCTGGGAAAATATTATCAGTACATCACCAGGGTCAGCGACCGCAAGGTAAAAATCAGCCAGGAAATTGAGCATATCCGCAATTATCTCGCCATCCAGGAAACCAGGTTCGGCGGCCGGATCCGCGCTTTCCTGGGAGAGGTTCCGCCAGAGCTTGCGGATGCCAAACTCATGCCTCTCACATTGCAGCCTTTGGTTGAGAACGCCTATGAGCATGGTATGAAGAATCGTGTCAGAGACGGGGAGGTACATATCAAAATGCGCTTTGAGGACAGTATTTTCTACTTTACGGTGGAGGATAACGGGCCGGGCATGACAGCGGAAGAGCTGGCCCGGGTGAAAAAACGTATGGAAGAGGGCCGGATCGAAGAAGAGGAAATACACGCCCTTTCCAATACCAATATCCGCCTGAAACTCCACTATGGGGTAAACAGCGGTTTATATTTTGAAAACAGGCAGGAGGGAGGCTTCCGGGTAACTGCCAGAATACAGCTTACGGAAGAAAAATATGTATAATTTACTGATTGTAGACGATGAACCTTTGATTTTAGAAGGACTCTGTCGTATGATAGAGAGGGCTTATGGAAACCGGTTTCTTATTTATCAGTCGGACTGCGCCGAAGGGGCGCTGGAAATCTTCCAGAACAGCCGTGTGGATCTTTTGATGAGCGATATCCGTATGCCTGGCATGGACGGCCTGGAGATGGTGGAAATCGTGGAAAAGGAATGGCCTGACTGCCTCACCATTTTCCTTACGGGACACAGTGAGTTCGAATATGCGAGACAGGCCGTGGGCAGCCGGACGATCGACTATGTCCTCAAGCTGGACGGTGACGAAGCTCTTCGCCGGGCAATCGACAAAGCTTATGACCGGCTGGAGAAGGAGCAGGAAGAAAAAAGCCGGCTGCTGAAGCTGAACGCTTCCTGGCAGGAGGCCGCGCCTCTTTTGCGTAGGGAGTGCTTCCGCCGGATGGTAACCACCGTCCGGTGGGAGGAAACGGACAAAGCACAGCTTTATGCGAAGCTTCAGGCAGCAGGTATTTCCTTTGATCTGCAGTCCGGTTTTCTTACCGCGCTTATCTGTATGGAGCCTGAATGGGATGCTTCGGTAACCGGACAGATACAGAGTATTATCCTGGGAAATATAAAGGGAGCCTTTCGGGCCGGAGCTGCTTACGTTTCGGAACACATTATGCTGCTTCTTGCCCAGTCGGAGGACAACCGGCCGCTTCGGCTGAAGGGTTTTCTGGAAATTGCCCTGAGCATGTGTGAGAGGGTGGAGCTGATTCCTCCCGCGGTCTATCTGTATGAAAAGGAAACTGGGCTTGAAGGTTTGTCCGAGGTTTTCTCCATACTGAGCAGTAAACGCTTTGAAATGGAGGAGGGCGGCGGCATCCTTCTGTGCGGGAAAAAGGATGCCCTGTCTTCCTATACCTGGCGCAGGGAAGGCCCTGTCATGGGCGCCTTCAACGTTGAGAAGCTTTCGGACAGCCTGGTTTACGGTAAAGAAGGCGATTTTATGGCAGTGCTTGCCAAAATAAAGGCTGGTATGCCTGCCTCCGGTCCTGCGGCGGAGATCACAATATATACAACGCTGGCCTCCCTGCTGCTTCAGGCCATCCTTAATTATTTGCCCAGGGAAAGTAGCCTTCTGACCCAAATCAATCTGGAAAAGCTGGCGAATTACAATACTCACCACGGGTTTCGGGATGCCTGCTATTATCTGGAAACCGTGGCGGAAAAATATTTCCGCAGCCGTCAGGAGATACATACAGACACAGACAACTATATCGTCCATAAGGTCAACACCTATATTCTGGAGCACCTTTCCGAGGATCTCTCCATGACCCGGATCGGAGAAATCGCAGGCCTGCATCCTGCCTATTTATCCAGACTGTATAAAAAGGTGACGGATAACTCCCTGGGCCAGTATATCACCGCACAAAGGCTGAATGCGGCAAAAACGCTTCTGCAGGATCCCACCATCCGCATTCAGAGCATCGCTGAAAGGGTAGGCCTGAATACGGCATCCTATTTCACCCATTTTTTCAAAAAAAGCATGGGTATGTCTCCCCAGGAGTACCGCATGAAGCTTCTGGGGCAGGAAAAAGACGGGGTATCAGGCACAGACGGGGAAAGAACGTAATTATGCAGCAGTAAAAACAGAACTGCTGCATGGCTGCCAAGAAAAGAGGAGGAAGAACGAAATGCTTCATATTGTTGAGGAAGGGAAAAAACACATATTCCGGCGGCAGGACGGCCCTGATGGGGCTAGGCCGCTCTTTTGCATTGAAACGCCGGAAAACGCAGAGGACAGCTTTCATATATCGGAGGACGGCACCCTTATCACCTGGACCAGGCGCACAAAGGAGCCTGTGGATCACATGATAATGGAAGCCGCCGCCTGTTTTGAGCCGGAACACACCCTGGTGCCCGCCATTTCCTATGACGGCAATCCCTGGGGAAAGGATCATGAATATAAGGGGCTGGAAAAGGACGGCGTTCCCTATACCTACGCCTGGCACCGCTGCGCTGTTCCCGGGGCAGCCTGTTCCTGGAACCAAAAGGACGGCCTGGCACTTTTCGGCAGCGGCCGCTGCTCCGGCAGTATATTTCTGAAGGATCAGCGACCGGTTTACCGGGTGATCTGGCCGGAAACGGAGGAACCCCAGGTACTCTATGCAGACGACTGGGCGGAGGCATACCGCGGACATATGGAGCCGACAGACACCTTTACCGCCTACCTGTGCCCCGGCGCCGGCATTGAAGCGGAAAGGAACATGCTGCATCATGCCTGGGAACAGAACTATGTAAGCAAAAAACCGGTCAGGGCGGCAGAAGAGGTCTGGAACCTGAGCACGGCTTATGCAAAACTGCTGTATACCCAAGAGGAAGATGGTTTCCAGGCCTTCAGCATCGGATTCAGCTGGGATGGGAAGAAATGGAGCAAGCGGCCGGATTTCAAATATGAAATCGGCTGGTGCGGCCAGAACGCTTCCCTGGCAGTATCCCTGCTGTATGACTGCCAGCGCAGGAAGTCCTCCGGCGCCGAAACGAAGGACTGGGAAGAATCCCTGCAGATTGCGGTGTCCGTACTGGACAGCTGGGTGGAAAAAGCGCGCAGTAAGGACGGTTTTCTCCTGACCCGCTATGATCCACAGGACAGCCTGATAGACGCCTGTAATCTGGGCACCTACGGCGTACAGTTGTTTGAAGCTTACGATCAGGCCAGGCTGCTGGGGCTTGAAAAAAAGGCCTGGTTGGATGCGGCCTTTGAGATCTGTGATTTTGCCATGAACCGGCAGCGGCTGGACGGCGGAATCGGAATGAGCTGGAACCGGGACGGCTCTGCCCATGAGCTGAACGGAACGGCGGGG